>CALHMM010000109.1 GCA_938034715.1 Minisyncoccota bacterium | reverse complement strand
TTTATGAAGCGCAGGGCGAACCAATAGACTTGTCACAGTGGGATGCGTATTTTAAAAAATTTGGGCCCACTGGAGAAGTGAAGGATATTTTTCTTGCACTACAGAAACTCTAATTTTGTGTTTGATTGAAAAACCACCTGCATGATCGCGGTGGTTTTCGGAGTTATTTCAATGCGCTTAGGAGACTTTCGCCTTGCATCTCCGGTGGCTTGGGGATACCCATGATTTCCAGGATCGTCGGTGCTACATCACTGAGAAGTCCTCGTATTTCTTTTTCCTGGAGTGATATTTCTTGTGGTGTCTTGGTTCGATGGTTCTGGGGAGTCAAGTACCATAGTGGAATTGGACTTGTATTGTGCTTGGTATCCATGTTTCCTGATTGTGGATTATGCATGATTTCTACATTGCCATGGTCTGCGGTGATCAGTATTTGTCCTCCTGAGGATAAAGTGTGTTTGATGAGTTTTTGCATGCAATCGTCTAGTACTTTGACAGCAACTTTTGCAGCAGCTTCGTTGCCGGTGTGTGCAACCATATCTGCATTTGCGTAGTTCATCACTACAAAATCATAAGGTTTTTCTTCGAGGATCGCTATGAGTTTATCTGTTACTTCGTATGCACTCATCTCTGGCTTCTCGTCAAACTTGTTTACAGATGGAGAGGGAATGAGGACCCTATCTTCACCAAGGAAGGGATCCTCTGCTCCACAATTAAAAAAGTATGTTACGTGGGCGTATTTTTCTGTTTCAGTGATCCGTAACTGACTCTTCTCGTATGCACTAAGAACTTGTCCTAGTGAATTGTTGATTTCTTCTGGAGGAAAGGCAACGTTTACAGGAATGTCTGATTCGTATTCCATCATTGTTGTGAAGTTGATGTCCAAGTGCTTTGGTCGAGGAAATTTGTCAAAGCTTGGCAGACTGATGGCTTTGGTGAGTTCTTTTGCTCGGTCGTCACGGAAATTGAAAAAAAATAGACCATCACCATCCTTGACCTGCGCTATAGGAGTTTGGCCATCTTGGGTAATGAGATGCGGTTCGAGGAACTCATCAGTAATATCATTTTCGTAGGATTGTTTGATCGTAGCTATAGGATCGTTTGTGAGTGTGCCCTTACCATTTACGAGCATATCGTAGGCTTTCTGGATGCGGTCCCAATTGTTGTTGCGATCCATTGCCCAATTTCTCCCGATGAAAGAGGCGATTTTTCCTACGCCTGCTTTGTTTAGTTGTTCTTGGATCTGACTGATGACGTGATCTCCTGCTGCCTTGGCAAATGAATCTCGCCCGTCCGTGAAGCAGTGGATGTACACGTTTTCGACTTGGTTTTGTTTTGCTACATCGATCAGAGCATACAGATGATCACGACTTGCATGTACTGCTCCGTCACCCACAAGGCCCATGATGTGTAAGTCACCACCACTTTTTTTGATGTCTTCTATGAGGTTCGTGATTGCGGTATTTTTTGCAAAGCTGCCGTCTTGGATTGCGAGCGAGATGCGCGGGAGGCTCTGATACATGATGCGTCCTGCTCCCATGGTCATATGGCCGACTTCGCTGTTCCCTGGGTCTCCCCACGGCAATCCAACTGAGATGCCTGATGCTTGCAGGGCAACCATTGGGTAGTTGTTATTGAGGATATCAAAAGTGGGGAGTTCTACTTGGTTGATGACATTGCTTGGAGAATCAGAAAGACCCCATCCATCAAGAACGACAAGAATTATAGGTGCTGGCATAAGGTTTTTATTTTAGAGAAATTTCTGTTTTTTGTGAACTGTAGATTGCAGATTTTTCAAAATATTTATCATTTTTGCAATAACGGATAGAATGTTCTAAGTCTATTGTAGCAATCGTTACATCTTTTGACAAAGGAACATAAGTACGCTAATCTGAATGTAAATACAGATCTTGTTTTTTTGAGAATTTGTAATAAATGGACTATAAAACTCCTGTTATACAGTGAACCACGACGATTACTTGCCATAACTTTCATCTAAAATGATTTTTTGGTGAAATTACTGAAACACATGAAGGGAATAATACTTTTTACTGAGAATATGCGTACTTATCTACTACAAAAACAACCTGTTATGTAGTTTTTTAGCGTATCGTGGTTTTCGCGTAATGATCGTGCATACTTTGTACTGTGTAGTTGGGAGCTAGAACTACTATGGATGGATCTATGATATTAGCTGCACTTGTTTCGCTTGCTGCTGGAACAGGTGTAGGCTACGTGGCACGTCAAAAACTTGCCAAAAATGACATTGATGCGGCTGAAGGAAAAGCAAATAAGATACTTAGCGACGCTAAGACTGCTTCCCAAGAAGTTGTGATAGAAGCGAAGTCAAAAGCGACAGATGTGCTAGAGCAAGCACAGAAAGAGGTAAAGGATCAAAAAGAGGAGGCGCGACAAGCAACAGAGCGTGTGCTCAAACGTGAAGAGGCGATGGATAAGCGTTTTGATGAGGTAGAGAGAGCACGAAAAGCATTGGAGGAGAAAGCTTTGGAAGTCCGTACAGCACGTGCTGACGTGGACGCTTTGCGTGATGAGGAAGCTAAGAGACTTGAGAAAATTGCAGGACTGACACACGATCAAGCAAAGCAAGCCCTTTTGCAACTCACAGAAGAGCAGTCTCGTGAAACTCTTTCTGAGCGTATTGCAAAGCTGCAACGTAAGGAACAAGATGAATGGGAAAAAGAATCTCGTAACATTATGACGCAAGTCATTCAGAAGTATTCTCGATCTCATGCAGCTGAGGTAATGACGTCTACGCTATCGATTCCTAGTGAAGATGTCAACGGAAAAATTATTGGAAAAGAAGGACGCAATATTCGCGCGCTGGAGCGCGCTACTGGTGTCGAATTGATTGTCGATGAAACGCCTGAGAGCGTTGTGATTAGCGCTTTTGACCCTGTACGACGTGAGATTGCAAAGATTGCGCTTGAAAAACTTATCGAAGACGGTCGTATACATCCCGCAAAGATCGAGGAGGTGGTTATCTGGGCTGAGAAGGAGATCGATAATCGCATCCGTGAGGCTGGGGAAGCCGCTGCTTATGAAGTGGGCATCGCAGGGCTGGATCCAAAGCTTTTGTATATCTTGGGTCGACTACGCTATAGGACGAGCTTCAAGCAAAATGTCTTGCTGCATTCTCTGGAGGTCTCGTATCTCGCAGGAGCTATTGCTGCGGAGATTGGTGGGGACGTCAAAAATGCACGTATGGCTGGACTGTTTCATGATATCGGGAAGGCAGTTGATCACGAGGTGCAGGGAACGCATGTGGAGATCGGCATAAAGATCTTGGAGAAATTTGGTATCGATGAGAAGGTCGTGCTGGGTATGCGCTCACATCATGATGAGTACCCATACGCTACACCAGAGGCCTACATCGTGACGGCAGCAGACGCACTGAGTGCGGCGCGCCCTGGCGCTCGTAAGGATACTGTAGAAAATTACATCAAACGATTAGAGGAGCTCGAGACGCTGATTAACGGTTTCGAAGCTGTGCAAAAGTCGTATGCGATCCAAGCTGGGCGAGAGGTACGTGTGTTCGTCAATCCGGAAAATACCGATGACTATGGTGCGCAGAAGCTAGCAAGAGAGATCGCCAAGAAAGTTGAAGAGGAGTTGAAATATCCTGGTGAGATCAAGATCAATGTTTTGCGAGAGACGCGTTCGATCGAATATGCGAGATAGATTACTTGGTGGAGGAATAATGCAAAGTCCTGCTTAGGCAGGGCTTTTTACTTCACTGTGGCAACGATTTCAACTGTAGGCTATGGAGACCTCGCGCCAAGTAATGACTTGACGCGCCTGGTTGTGGCGATCTATATCCTCTTTTCCGTTGCTGCTGTTGCTTCTGCATTTGCCATTATGGG
>CALHMM010000108.1 GCA_938034715.1 Minisyncoccota bacterium | reverse complement strand
TCCATGCTCTACACCTGCATGAGCGATGAGAGACCCCGTTTCATTTGCGAGATCCATTGATGTGCCGATACTGTACGCAAGACCTCTCTTTTCACGTACCTCACTAAACAATCGACTACTCATTCCACCACCAAGAATATTTGCCAAGACATAGAGCACGTAACGATCTTTCTGCATATATCCTTTGGTTCGCACACCGAGCATCATGTGCGTTTGGTCTGTTTTTTTATCTTTTACAGAAACTGCTGGACTATCCTGCCTTCCTTCAAACTTCTCGAATGTGATTTGCTCTCCCGTGGTTAGGCCCGCAAAATCTTTTCGTATTTTTTCAAGTGCCTTTTTTTGTGGAAAGTTTCCTGCTATGCAGATTACCGTGTTGTGTGCTCCATAACATCTTTGCAGATAGTTTTTGAAATCAGATCTTTTGAAGGAGGTGATATTTTCCTGAGGTCCAAGAATCGTTCGGCCCAAAGGGTGATCCTTACCGTAAAGAAGTTCCGTAAATACATCGTAAACTATTCGTGATGGCTTGTCAGCATACATCGCAATCTCTTGAAGAATTGCTCCTGACTCTTTTTTTATCTCCCTCGAGCTCAGAGTAGAATTCAAAAAAAGATCGTGAATAATGTCCATTGCCTGAATGATTTTGTCAGATGATACTTTGGCATAGTATCCAGTTTTTTCTTTTCCAGTGTATGCGTTATACTGCGCACCTAGGCTGTCGAGTTCACGTGAAATTATTTCTGCCTTTGGTCGTTTTTTTGTTCCCTTGAAAAACATGTGTTCCAAGAAATGCGCCAGTCCATTTTCATTCTCTGATTCAAAACGAGAACCAGTTCCTACTACTGCGATTACTGTAGCTGTAGTCATCTCCTTGACCGGAACGAGAATCACACGCAATCCATTTTTGAGAATATGTTTCTTGTATTTCATAAATTATATTGTGGTTATAGGTTTTTGGTAAAGCGAAAACTGTAGCAAGAGCGTATAGACGCTATAACCTACGTAGCATAGCAGAGAACGAGGTAATGTCAAAAATATTATTTCCCTATGTATGCAATTTTCCCCCATAGCCTCGGTACATCGCTTACCGCCTAGGTAGGATAATTTCTGGATCACCTGCGTAATGTTTGGTACACTGTATTTATGAAAACTCTCTTAGTTCGCCAATCAAAGGACCCTGAAGTGAAAGATTTGTGGCGCAAAGATTTCACCAGTCTTTTCAGTGAGCTTAAAATTCGTGATTTACGACCAATTTTTTCACCGATGCAGGTTTCTACCATTCTTTCTCGTGGAAATGTAGTGATCGTGAATTTAGGCTTCATCAAATGTCTTTTGACTACTGAGTCAGCGTACTTTCTTGTGCACTCCAATGAGTCAGAAATACAAGCCATTGCAACAAAAATTAGCACTATCGAAAATGACAAGAATCAGCCGGATTTCCTTCTCCTTGCACTAGAGAAAATATTGGAAGCACAGCTTCTTCGCTTGCGAGTTAGCTCGTCAGAGATAGAGTCAGATACTGAGAAGGCCCTTTCTCGAATCCGAAAGAACTTTTCTGAAGTGTATCTTGAGAACCTTCTAGCAAATAAAAAGCGTATTTCAAAAATATCTTCTCGTGTTAGCGAAGTTCGCGATGCTGTGGAGGAGATTATTGAAGATAGTGAAGATCTTGATCACATTGTTTCACTTGTGCATAATCTCAATGACAAATCCCTTGACGAACTTACTTCGATTTTCGAGAACTTTATCGAACAAGTGGAAGACATTGAGGGTCACATACTTCGATTACGAGAAAGTGTGGATGATACTGAGGAGTTCCTTACACTTAAGCTCAATGCTCGACGTACGGCTATTATACGTGCAGACCTACTAGCTACCATTACGACACTGTTGCTTTCGTTTCTTGCTGTAGTTGTTGGCCTTTATGGCACAAATATCAGCAACGGCCTAGAACAGAATCCGGAAGCATTCACGATTCTCAAAATATTTCTTGTTGCGTTCTTTATTATTGGATTCATGGGATCTTATGTCTTGCTCAAGAAAAAACGCCTATTTTAACCTATTTACCTAGTAGCTCATTTTGACACAAAAAAACACTTGACATAATCAAGTGTTTTTTGGAATTTATTCGATTTATTTGTTGAGAAACTTCTCGATTATTCGACTGGCATGTTCTTTTCCACCGAGTCCAAACGATAGCCCAACTGCTAGACCAAGTGATAAAGCCATTGCTTGCAAGAATGTTGCAAAGAATGTTTGAATGAGATCCTCAGCTACGCCAACCTGTGTTGCTGCTGCCATTACTGAGAAAACAATAATCGCATATTTTACTACCATTGGAAAGTACATCTGCATTGCACGTGCTGCGTTTGCACTCTTCATTGACTGCGAAATCAGGTCATGCGCAAACTGCGCTGCCATAAATCCAACTGCAAGAAGAATTCCAGCTACAATGATCTGTGGAATAAATGCAATAATGTCTGTCATAAACGTTGACACACTTGCCAGACCAAGCTTTTCAGCAACGGCGGTTAGCGTGAAAAGGATCAGGAACCATTTCACAAATGTCGACAAAATTATCGACGGCCGAACCTTCCAACCTGATTTTGACGCATTTTTAAATACGTCGAAGTTAAGCACTAAATCATCAATCTTTGATGCAACAAGAACTTTTCTTACGACTGCTGATAGTACTCTTGCAATTATTAAACCTACTACGAGGAAAAATAACGCACCAACTATCGATGTGAGAGAACCAGTGAGTTCACCAAACATCGATCCTAGCGAATTCATGATATTATTCATAATTTTTTATGCTCAGAATGCACTCAATGCATGCTTTAGCATATTTACTTTATTACAAATTAACTATACCATCTAGCACCAACTTGCGCAAACTGTTAAAGTGTAGTATAGAAATTTTCTTTAGAGGCCATTGTTGTTTTTATTCTGGACGTGCTGTTCAAATGTCTCTGCAAAAATTGTCTCGCCTCTATTTTCCTCCTTGTTTGAGTTGAGAAAGAAGAAAAACTCTGTCTCACTTGGATCCATAGCGGCTATAATTGAGTCTAAAGATGGACTGTTTATTGGTCCTGGTGGTAGTCCTGGATAAAGATATGTATTGTATGGTGAGTCTATCTCTAGATCTTCTAGTGTATGCTTGATCTCTGCCTCTCCTTTGATATAGTCAATTGATGCATCTGTCTGCAAAGGCATATCGATATCGAGTCGGTTCTGAAAAATACCAGCTACAATTCCTTTGTCTATTCCTTCAGTTACCTCTCCCTCTACAATACTTGCCAGCGTTATCACGTCGTAAAGATTTTTGCCTTTTGCAGAAATGTTATCCCTCATACTTTGACTAACTTGCTTATCAAATTCATCTAAATATCTCTTTATGATGTCGGTAGCAGTCGCCTCTGGCAAAAAGAAGTGCGTCTCTGGGAAGAGAAATCCCTCTAGTGACTGACCTTTCCGAAGAAATGAATACTGGTCAAGAATTTCCTGTGGAGGATTCTGGGCGATTTCCAGGAACTCTTGGTGTGGTAATCCTTTGGCTTGAATCTCCAAGGCATATTCATCAAGTGTTTCCCCCTCACGGAAAGTTACACTAACCTCTTCCGGCTTCTCTTCAATGATTTCTCCTTTGGTGAAGAGTCGTGTAATTTCTGCTAGTGAGCTCTTTGAAGCTAGATTATAGTTTCCAGCTAAAATTTTGCCTCGCAACTGATTGCGCCACGCATAGTAGTAAAAGATGTATTTTGAATCGATAATGTTTTCTTTTTCAAGATTTTCACCAACATCGAATAGACTATCCCTTCCTCCTTGTGATTGTTCCCCACCGATTGTAAACTCTTTATCTGTCTTGTTCGATGTAGTGTATGTTCGGGCGTAATAATCAAATGCACCGACTAAGATAATACACAAAAGAATAATTCCTGCAAAAAATTTCAGCATATTTGGCAAATTTCTGACGTATTATGGGATCACTGTATGGTATTTTTCTTCATCTATTTTAATGGATTATCCTTAAGAGGGCAAGAAAGTTGTCTCACTCTCATTTCCCTCAGAAGACTCCTCATCATACATATATACAAAATTTTTACGAGGTGTGACTAGCCTTCCTTTTGTGTTTAGGTGTTTTTGCAGGTTACACATTCCGAAATCTGGATTTATGACAATAATTCGGTCAAACTTCTCACTTTGCTCTAGCTGTTGACATGAGTCAATTGTAAAAAAATTGATACCATCACCTTCTTGGATGAATGAAAATTTTTGGGTATTCTCGTGAGCTGTCGTTTTTGCGATTTGGCTCTTGTCGCAGGAGCTGACATGACCCTCTTTTCCAACTATATGCGATAGCAATGTGCTAACCCAACCACCACCAAATCCTAAACAAGAACTGAATCCCCTTTTTTGGCTTGTAATAAC
>CALHMM010000107.1 GCA_938034715.1 Minisyncoccota bacterium | reverse complement strand
GTATAAAAAATATGAAATACAATAAACTGATCAGGGATAAGATTCCTGAAATTTTAAATAATAAAGGCATTGACTTTTCATCGCATGTTGCTGATGACATTGAGTATTGGGAGAAGCTAAAATTTAAAATTGTAGAAGAGGCTGCAGAGGTTGCTGAGGATAATAAAATTAAGGAAGAATTAGCTGATATTCTTGAAGTTATATATGCAATTTTAGATCACAAGAATATTACATTTGAGAGCATAGAAGAAGTACGTCTTAAAAAGAAAAGGGATCGAGGAGGCTTTGCAAAGAAAATCATTCTGGATGAGGCAGATGAGGACTAAGAAAAGTTCCAACATTGTCCTAGATTTTTCTCGCAAAGCTTTTTTTATCAGGTAAGGCCTGACCTTTCGTTGTTTGATCACCAAATGGCTTAGTTGACTTTCAGTAGTATCAATAGTAGTCTCCTAATAGGTGGAGGGCTTGTTTTTTAACAATTCTCCTTTTCTTTTTCCTGAAAAAGGTGAGTGTGATCATGAATATTCCATTGGCACAACGTTTAATCATCGCTGCAGATTTTGGCAATCAAAATTCTGACGATGCTATCAAGAGCACAATTAGTTTGGCGAAAAGTGTAAAAGGGTCTGGCGTAATACTAAAATCAAACGCAGTTTTGCGTGCTGCGGGTTACAGCCTGATTGATCAGGTGCGTGACTTAGGTCTGGGTTTTTTTGCAGATTTAAAACTCAGCGATATTCCCAATACACTGGAGTCAGATGGTCGATTTTTGCAGGAAAAAAAGCCAGAGCTTTTGACAGCAATGGCATCAACCGGCAGTAAAGGCTTATCTGCACTTGTCGATGAGATTCCTGATACAGAAGTCTTGGGCGTAACGTTTCTCACAAGTTTGAAAGATGAAGACGCCCAAGAGCTTCACGGTCGATCAAATGCAGAGGAGACTGTCGATGCTCTCGCAAGAATTGCACAAAGAGGTAGGGTTGGTGGTCTCATTCTTTCACCACTAGAGCTCCCAATTGTGCGAAATCGATCTGGTTTGACATTTAATACGCCAGGCATACGTCCAGCATATTCATTGGTGGAAGGTGATGATCAAAGTCGTGTGACAACACCCGCTGATGCAATTAAGGCAGGTGCAACGCGTATCGTCGTTGGTCGTCCAATTACACAATCAGATGATCCACAAGGTGCAATAGAAAAGATTCTCAATGAGATTCAAGATGCTGTTGAATCAAGTCATTCTAAATAGGAGAAATACATTGAAAACAATTGAAAATGAAGTGATGGGTATTTTGAAATCATGTGATGCGTATTGGCTGCATAATGGTGATTCAAGTAAACCCCATGTTGAGCTTACGTCTGGTTTGTGTAGCAATGGTTTTATCAATACACTTAAAGCTCTACATGAATTAAAACATGCCAGACGCTTGGCAGATCTGATAGTGCATCAGATTCGTGCAGAGATCGGTGAGCAACAAGTAGATTGGGTCATTGGCTCACCGATGGCAGGTATCACACTTGCCCACGATATAGGGCATGCGATTGGTGCTAAAAAGTCTGGTTTTGTTGAGAAAGATCCTTCAGGCGACAAAGGAGTATTTCTCTGGAATCGTCATACCATAGGTCCAGAGGAGACGGTGCTGCAGATCGAGGAATTGATCACCACTAGCCAAACACTCATGGGTGTAAAAGAGACGATTGAAAGAGACAATGAACATCCTATAAATTGGATTGGAGCTGTCGGTAGTGTAGTCCATAGGCCAGTGTCTTTGCCTCAACAGTACGATGAGCGAAAAGTTATTGCGCTAATTGAGCGAGAAATATGGGCTGTTGAGCAATCTAAATGTGAACTCTGCGCAGCAGGTTCTGAACGATATCGTCCGAAACAGCACTGGGATAAGCTGGTAAGTTGAGAAAGGGCGTATTCGCCCCAATTTATAGAGCCTGTATATGCGTAATATACGGGCTCTCATTTTTATCCTGGTTTTTTTCGAAGATTCTTACCGTGATATAATATCAATATATGAATAAGATTTACTATTATCTTTCGTTTTTATCACCGCTTTCTTTTGTGGCGATGTATTTTCATATTTCTGGATTAAGTGATGCAGGTGTTCTCTACGCTGGGTTGCTCTATGTGTATCCTTTTGGAGTATGTGTTTTACTTACTCTTACTGGGATTGCTTTGATTTATCGGACACGCAAAAAGAAGTTGGCTATGGGTAAACTTTTGCTTGGGTTGGCTATTTCAGCGTCGCCATTTCTAGCGATCTTGATTCGATGGGGTTATTTGCATTTGATGTAAAGGTGCGGTGGTGCATACGGAATTTTTTATAAATGCGTAAATTTGTAAAGGTTTTATGTCATTACTAGACAAGAAAGAACTCATCCGATAGGCTGAGTTCTTTTGTGATGTTACTTCGCTGACTTTTATCCTTAGGCAGCGATTCTATATATATCTAATGCTTTGTTCACTGCAGATCCAATGACCGTAGCAAATTTCTCATTGTCATCTTTTTGGTTACTGCTCACTGCTATGAGCAATCTAGTCTGACCTTCAAAGTACTTTGCGCCACCGCGAGGCAGATCTCCCCATAGCAGATTGTTTATTCCCATAGTAAATTGATCATTTACTATGTCGATAAAATCATCTGGTTGTTGTAGGAGAATTGACGAGGTATCAGCATTTAACCTCGCAGCGGGACGCATCATGCAGGCTGCATTGGCAATATGTCCGATCATGTGATAACCGAAACCCCCTGCGATCCAGATTAATTTTTTTGGTTCGTTCCACTGCGTTGCATAGCTTTTGTGGTCTGTTGGATTTGCGAGCGCCCAACCGATACTTGTTCGGCCTGCTTCTGGTATGAGCGCTTGCTCAATTTCAGTGAAAAGCAATTCTTTCTGTCGGTGTAAGTTGTGAATGGCGTGCGCTATATCAAGTCTCATTTGTTCTCCTTCTGGATCGCTTGGCCGCTACTTAGATTAGTAGATAAAAGACATGTTAGCATCAGACTTGACTCTGGTCAATGATAGAGGAGAGTAGGAGACTTTGGGGGCGTTTATGGTTTTAATTATTATCATATTTAGCTAGTGTGTTATCAATTGCTTCTGCCAGTCTTTTTTTGCAGGCAAAAGAAAAGAGTCACCACATGGGATGACTCGAATAGGGGATTGGTCAAGATGCAACTTGCTGGACGTGGAAAAAGTTTGATGTGTCTAGCTCGTACGCTTGCCATATCTTTTTCAGTAGGCCAAAGTTCTTTGCTGTTCGTGGTGGTTTGTCTATGTAGCGCTGGAAGTTTTCTAAGTCCTCGTTTTTTATTAGAACGATTTTTATGGTATGGAATCGGTTACCGTCGCCATCGCGGTCATAAATTAAACATACCTGCATTTTTTGCTCTACATAGCTGAGTCCTGCGTCTCGTTTTATTTGAGCGCTGCTCCAGATGGGTACTACGTACTTTCGTATGCAGCGTTTAATCGCAGGCGCATATTTACCCAGCGAAAGAACCGGGTAGTCTTCGCTTGATTTGTATGCTCTGTAAATGATGAAATAAAACAGAAACTTATTGCGAATAATCGATTTGAGTGGTCTGCTTTCTTTTATACACCTCATGTGTAGTGCTCCAGCTTGATCATGCTGTGTTTTATCGTTTTTTGATGAGTCGGTATCATTTCTTGTAAAGTGAAATTGATATGTGGTTACATCATCAAACGTTTTGTTCGTAAGGTACATAAATATATCAAGCGCGTATCGAAATATGATCCAAAATATTGCAATTGCTATAGCTGTTGAAAGCTTAATGCCAAAGTATTCCATCAGATTACTCCTTTGCGATGATTTTCTTTACATTACTTTATTCTTTGTTTTTGTCAATTTTGCATATAAATATATATAATTGATATGTATGCTTAGTGATTTGGCATTGGAGGTTGTGGGGAATATAATAAGAGTACTTTGGAGAGTGGTATGGAGGTTAGAAAAATGATATAAATTTATGAAAAATGTAGGTGTCTTGATTTATACTTATAATAGGGTTGATGATGCTCGTGTAAGTATGGAGATCATACGTCATATATGGGAGAAAGAAGGACTGTTTGAAGATGTAAAAATTGTACATGCCTATAACGGTGAGGACGAATGGTATTTTGAGAAAGGCGATGAGAATTCACTTGTGAGAATTGAGAATTCATGGCATTTCCAAGGAGCGAGTGACCTCATAGATGCTGGTATGGAGGAATTTTCTGTGAATTATCCTGATGTTGAGCATATTGTTGTCCTTGCTTCTGATACGTGGCTGGTAGATGCAGGGTATATCCACAATGTGATCGAGAAAATGAAAAAAGAGAATCGACGATTTGCCACATGCTCTTGGGGCTTGCCAGGAAGAGAGGATTTCCGCGATGTGGGGGTTGCAGTTGATTTTTTTGTGATTGACGCTAGTTGGGCGCGTGAAACCACTATGTTTCCGATAGACTACCTCTCGTTTTACGAGAGGAATATAGAGTTTATGCTCTATCAACGCCCTGGAAACATCATGCTTGAAAAGCTTGTTTTAGCGAGGTATTTTCAGGCTATTAGTAAAGAGAAGGATATTCACGCAACTCTCAGACATGATGCCAAGGCGGGTTATCTCGATCTAGTTGAGCGCAACCCAATTCACAGTCACATTGATGAACAAGGAGAATGGCATCGCAATTTTTATTGGCCAAAAATGGGCTTGCTTACGCATCATGATCCACGTGATAAGCAAAGTATTTTGAGGGATTTAAATATTTCCGCAGGGGAACATACAGAGCGTCTCGTAAATAGTTCGGATTTGAAGTATTTTAATGCAGGAGTAAAAAAAATGCCTTTCAGCTCTAATTAGGTCGTGTCTGATATTGTCATATTTCTTTTTGAATTGATTATTTTTGACAAATGCCTTTTTTGTGTGGATGTGCTACTATAAAAAGGTAAATCATTTATAAAGACTTATGAAAAAGTACTTTGTAGAGGCGTTGGGGACTTTTGCACTCACATTTGCGGTGTATGTGTCAATTGCAAATGAACTTTCGTGGACACCAGTAATTGCCATGCTTACACTAGGACTGTTTGTGTACTCTATCGGCCATGTATCAGGTTGTCACATCAATCCTGCAGTGACATTGGGATTGCTTTCTATCGGCAAGGTTTCTGTGCAAGATGCTGTCGCGTATATCGTTGCACAATGTGCAGGAGCTGCAGTTGCATTGCTTGTTGCTACAAGCATTTTTGCTCTTCCTTCACTAGACCTTACGGTAAATGGTGATTTGAGCATTGGTCTTGCTGAGGCTATCGGAATGATGTTGTTTACATTTGGTATTGCTTCGGTTGTATATGGTAAAGCTAACGAAAATATGAGTGGAATCGTCGTTGGTGGCTCACTCCTACTTGGAATTATGGTAGCAACTGTTGCATCAAATGGCGTGCTTAATCCTGCAGTAGCATTTGGTATTGGCTCATTTAACCTGATGTATGTCCTTGGTCCTATCCTCGGAAGCGTCATTGGTATGCAACTCTATAGGGCGCTTTGTGTTGATGTAAAACACGGATAGTCTTTTGATTGCAATCAAGCAAAAAACAGTTCATTGGATTGAACTGTTTTTTGTTTTTTTGGAAAGTATATTTGTGGGGTAGGATTTCCCTGTGACATTTGAAAATATGTTATACTCAAGTTTATTCAATTATGACTAGTAATACCTATGAATATGGATATTGAAAAAACACTTACGCATGCAATGCAGTGGCGAAAGTCAGTTAAGATGTTTGATGCTGAAAAAAAAGTATTACAAGCTGATGTCGACGATATACTTGACTGTAGTGTGTTGAGTCCATCGTCTTTTGGGTTGGAGCCATGGAAGTTTGTAGTAATTTCAGATGACGACGTGAAGGCACAGCTAGGCCATGCTGGGTATGATCAAAAACAATTTACAACTGCATCTCATATTGTGGTGATGTGTGTACATACTGCAGTTGATGAGGGTTATGTGGACGAAATGGTGGAGAGGGTTTGTACGGTACGCGGTGTAACTTTGGAGAGTTTGGAAGAATACTCTCAAATGATCAAGGGTATGATCAGAAATAAATCGAAAGAAGAGATTTTGCAATGGTCTATTCATCAGGTATATCTTGCAACTGGTGTGCTACTGAGTGCAGCTGCTCTTAAAAGTATTGATGCTTCACCGATGGAGGGACTTGATGCAAAGAAATTTGATGAAATTTTGGATTTAGAGGGTAGCAACTATCAGACAGTCATGGCGGTCGCGTTAGGATTTCGTAGTTCACAAGATGCATATGTTGCACGAGAAAAAGTCCGAAGATCCCGTGATGTTGTAATATCTGAAATCTGATTGATCTTATCAAGCTATAATTTGCTGTATTGCTCGTTTATCGTGAACTGCTGACCGTATTTTGTTCTTACGGGTGGGTTAGAGGTCAGTATTTAACTGACTTCGTTGTTGCGTTGACAGTAATAATTGGTTGTAGTAGAATAGAGTCCATGTTTTATCCCTTTGTATCAGATATTTTCATATTTGGGGTAAGATTCATAGAATAAAATAAACATATGACTAGATTAGTAACATCAGAAGGATTGAAAAAACTTCAAGATGAATTAGAAGA
>CALHMM010000106.1 GCA_938034715.1 Minisyncoccota bacterium | reverse complement strand
GAACAATTCAGCCTTAAGCTAAGCGAGATAGCCCAGAGTCTCCCTGAGCAAAATACCACTGCACCGATCTCTTTTCTCATCACAGATCCCAATGGGACCCCGCTCACACTTAACTCATTCGCAAAAATTACAAAAATGCAGTTGCCACAGGCAGTACTAGATCAAGCTGGTGATGCATTTGAAATCTATGCCTATCAAGAGTCTGGCAATACACGTTTTGGCATAGGCTTTGATTACATTACAAGGCAGGATATGAGTGACGCACTATCAGATAATGAACTCTCCCTACCAGACGCTTTCACTCCTTTGTACAATACAACGCAGACAATCCAACCAGGGGTCTTTGCTGATAACGTCTATGGAAACTATGCAGTAAGGTTTAGTAATTTACTACCTGATGAGAGTGTGTCAATCGATTATACAGTCGCAGACAAAGTCTACGTAGGAACAAGTAAAAACTCACAAAGGGCAATACTTGATAAATACGCCACAGACGACTTTCAGAACTAGCTAAATCGTTAGATCTGTAGCTGAAAGAAAAGACACCCAGCAGAGGTGTCTTTTCTATTAGACAGCTTAAGGGGGCATAAACAGTTATTCACAAAAATCTGTGAATAAAGTGGTGATAACTAACTAAAAATCAACAAAAAAACAAAAGAAAATCTATTAATAAATTCTCCAAATAAAATCAAATTGTAAGTTCACAATACAAGGCATATAAAAACATCAAAAAACCCTAGTAAATAAAACAAAAATAGGACTTTCTCATTGACCAAGGCTGATATTCCTGCTATAATAGATTTATCAAGTTAAGAGAGGGAACAAACAAAGCAGTCGGATCCACATTAACGAAGAGAAGTAGCAAAGTAAAGGTGATACATTAACAATTCATTTGGAGGCACTGTTTCCAATCATAATTACCCCCTATTTATGGTTGGAAACAGTGCTTCTGAGATAACTGAAAGAATCAAAAATTTGAATGATTTCAGCACTTGGTTTTTTATTAGAAAATAATCATATCATAAACCCAGTACAAAAAACAAAAACAAAAAAATGGCGGTTTATCCGTCAAGAAACAATCTTATTACAAGTCAGAGGTAGTAAGCCACATTCTTGACGGGTAGACTTCCTTGCGGAGTCATCGACTTCAAAAAACGCAAACAAAAATAAAAATTGCGCCTACCTGTACCTTATAAATCGCATCTTAGATGCACAGGGCACTACGCCTTATCTCGGAAGACACAAGTAGTGAAATGATATTCACGAAAATAGGTTGAACAGAAAATACATGTACCCAACATCGTTTGGAATATTGTAATCCATTATGTTTTCACCCGGATGTAATGACTATTACAAGCTTACATGTTCGCTCAACCGAACAAATTCACCGCGAGCGGTTGCCATATTAAAATTATTTGGGCTTAACCGCCCGGTGAAAACCTATGTGCAGATGAACCATGAGGAAAACAATTAAAGGTCATCTCCAAATAAGTACAAACAATCCTGCGATAGCAGGATTTTTTGTTTCTCATATATCCAAGTTTTCAAATCTCAAGTGAGGAGTAAGAATTTGATATAATACACTTATGTTCAAGAAACTATTTCATTCACGTAGATCGGGCAGATCCAATCAGTCTGGAGTTGGAGGTCGCGGAGAAGACGACGCACTAAAATATTTGCGCTCCAAGGGCTACGCTATACTCGAGCAAAACTGGTATAATAAAGTAGGTAAGAGATTGGGTGAGGTAGATATCATAGCTCGCGATGATGATTCGATCATCTTTGTGGAGGTAAAGTCTAGATGTAGTCGACAATCTATTCAGGGCAGCGCTGCAAATACACAGTCTGTATTACCCCAGGAAAATATTACACCTCAGAAACTCCAGAAAATATCAAAAGTTGCTCAAGTGTACATCAAAGAGCAAAACCTATGGCAGATGAACTGGAGAGTAGACGCTATAACTGTGGTCTACCATGAAAAAGCAGAGCCACAGATAGTCCATTTAGAGAATATATTTTACTAAACAGTCTGCCGCTCTACATATCTGTGTTGAAATCATGCCGAGAACATGTATACTGGATATTATATAATCTACCCTTATAAATATACAAACAGATGTCTACAAAAGCGCTAAAACCAATAAGGAAGTCACGCGTCGTGATGGTAGGTGGGGTAGGGATCGGTGGTGATGAGCCGATTCGAGCTCAAACTATGCTCAACACTGACACGCTTGATGTAGAGGCTTGCGTTGCTCAAACATTGCGGTGTGTGGAAGCAGGGTCAGAGCTTGTACGCATAACAGCTCCTACGCCAAAACACGCAAAAGTGATCGGGGAAATCAAGCGTATCCTAATTGAAGAGCATGACTGTCATGTTCCACTGATTGCTGACATCCATTTTGTGCCAGAGGCAGCATACGAAGCGCTAAAATGGGCGGATAAGGTCCGCCTAAACCCAGGAAACCTTCTCGATAAAAAACTCCTCAAGGATACAGTTTTAACTGATCAAGAATATGAGGCAGAACTCGTGCGAGTAGAAAAGGGACTTGAGAGATTTATAGCGGCAGTTAAAGAAGCAAAGAAGCCAATACGCATCGGCGCAAACCACGGATCACTTTCTGATCGTGTGCTTGCCAAGTATGGGGACACAGCCAAAGGGATGGTTGAGAGCGCTATGGAATACCTAAGGATCTTTGCAAAAAATGACTTCCACGAAATCATAGTAGCAATGAAAGCTGCTGACCCAATTATGATGATCGAAGCAAATAGGCTTCTGGTTGATCGCATGGAACAAGAAGGGATGGATTACCCGATTCACTTAGGTGTAACCGAGGCAGGAAACGCCGAGGAGGGTCGAGCTAAGTCTACCATCGGTATAGGAACACTTCTCCTCGAAGGTATTGGAAACACTGTGCGTGTTTCACTCACAGAAGCACCAGAAAAAGAACTCCCAGTCGTCTACGCAATCCTTCAAGCAACTCGCAGAAGAATTACAAAGACAGAGTTTGTGTCATGTCCATCCTGCGGACGAACACTTTTCGATCTAGAATCTGTCACAAACAAAATCAAGAAGCGCATGGGACATCTAAAAGGAGTGCGCATTGCCATAATGGGATGTATTGTAAACGGACTTGGTGAAATGGCAGATGCAGACTTTGGATATGTAGGAGGTAAGCCAGGCGCTATTAATCTCTACTGGAAGAAAGAACTGATAAAGAGAGATGTGCCAGAGTCAGAAGCTATAGAAGAGCTGATTGAACTGATAAAGAGTAAAGACATGTGGGTAGATGTAGAAAGTAAATAACAAGGCTTTGTAAAAATGTACAAAAGTCTTCATGCAATTATATGAACAAAAAACTAACAGAAGAACTAAAAAACGCACTATTATCAAAAAAATCTGAAATCGAAGGAGAATTAAGTAATTTTGCAACGAAAGGTGATGATGGGGAGTACAAGACTGATTTCCCAGAAGACTTAGGAACGGAGCGAAGTGAAAATGCCAATGAAGTAGAGGAGTACACTGATCGTCTCGGTGTAGAGAAAAGTCTCGAAACGCAGTTAACAGAAATAAACGATGCTCTAGAAAAAATGGATAACGGTACCTATGGAATAGATGAACAAGATGGAAGTAAGATTGATGAGCAAAGACTAAGGGTCTATCCAGCGGCACGGACAAATGTAAAAAAGGACTAGTATATCCGCGATGAAAAAGGACGCAAAAATAACGAAAAAAAAAGAGATCATGATAAGTGGTCTCTTTGTGGTTTTGCTGGTTCTGATCAATTACAATATCGCGCACAGTACAGTGAATCACTATTGTAACCCTGGAATTGCTTTTGGGGTTGTGCTCCCGACGTACCTATTCACTGTAATGTGGGTTGCTACGATGAGTATTGTTGGATATCTATATATGACTTCACATGTTAATAAAAAAAACAATGTGAAACGACTGGGCTTACTGATGATCATCACCGGAGGGATCGCAAACATCATTGATCGATTCTTGCACAATTGTGTGATCGATTACATTACGCTTGTGCCTTGGAATTCATTTAACCTGGCTGATACTAGTATTTTCCTTGGCGCCATGATAGTCTTATGGTACCAGTGGAGTGAGCCAAAGAGTCAATCTCCAGATATTGATAGCGAGTAAAAATACATATTTTCTTAGGAATGGAGGAGTTCCTACTTCAAGGCGATCATTATAATCGTGTAACTTCTCCATATGCCATCAAAACTTTATTCTGCAGCCACAGTAGGCCTTTCGGGGGCAAAGGTGGAAGTCGAAGTCGACGTGCTCGGCAGTGGTTTGCATAACTTTACACTTGTCGGTTTACCAGATACAGCAGTCAAAGAATCCAGAGATCGCGTCAGTAGCGCGCTTAAAAACAGTGGCTTCAAACCCCCGCACCAATGTGGGCGTATCACTGTAAACCTAGCACCTGCAGATCTACCAAAATCTAGTCCAATCTATGACGTGCCTATTGCATTAGGATTTCTGATCGCCACCAAGCAATTAAGAGTCGACAGGCCTACTGAGAAACTTTTTGTCGGTGAGTTAGCACTCGACGGAATCATCAGGCCAGTAAATGGGATACTACCCATAGCTCTGTTTGCAAAAGAGCAAGGAGTTAATGAGATCTTTGTACCACAAGAAAACGTACAAGAAGCAGCTGTAGTACAAGGCATACAAATAATTGGTGTATCAAACTTATTAGAACTTGCAACGCACTTATCAGGCAAGGAAATCATTAGTCCTACAAAAACCATCACGCCAGAAGAGATTTTTGCTCATATCGATACAACTCTTGACATGAAAAACGTCAAAGGTCATGAGCATGCCAAAAGAGCGCTTGAGATAGCAGCTGCTGGTGGACACAATGTTCTCCTCGGAGGACCGCCTGGATCTGGTAAAACACTCCTCGCAAAAACGTTTATCTCAATCCTTCCAAAGCTCACCATGGATGAGGCACTCGAAGTAACAAAGATCTACTCTATCGCAGGATTATTGGGGACACAAAGACAGCTCTTAGCGAGTAGGCCCTTTCGTGCTCCACACAACTCAGCGAGCGCCGTTTCTCTCATTGGTGGCGGTACCAATCCACGACCAGGAGAGATTTCTCTTGCTCACAGAGGCGTTCTTTTCCTTGATGAGTTTGCAGAGTTTCCAAGAAATGTCATTGAAAACCTTCGCCAACCATTGGAGGATGGCGTCGTCACTGTAGCCAGAGCAAAAGGGTCACTCACATTTCCTGCAGACTTTATCCTGATCGCTGCGATGAATCCGTGTCCGTGTGGTTTCCTTACTGATCCAGACAAGCAATGCACCTGTATGCCATCACAGATAGCTAGGTATACCAGAAAAATCTCGGGACCAATTCTTGATCGTATCGACATGCACGTAGAAGTGCCCAGGGTACACATCAATAAGTTAGAAGATGCAGCGGAAGGCGAAAGCAGTCACATCATCAGAGGCAGAGTAGACAACGCAAGGAAGATGCAAGAGGACAGATTCAAAAACTCAGACACCATCACCAATGCAGATATGAGCTCCCAGCAGATCAAAGAAAAAGCGCCACTAGATGAACAATCTCAGCTTCTATTGAGAGCGGCAGCACAAAAACTAAATTTCTCAGCAAGAGCTTATCATCGCATCATAAAACTTGCCAGGACAATTGCAGATTTAGCTGGAGAAAAAAACATCCAGAAATCCCACGTAGCAGAAGCAATTCAGTATCGAACAAAAGGGGAGTAGTATAAAAGTCAAGCGTTAAGTAGGTTTATGGTGATTGCCAAAGAACAGAAAAAATGCTAGTCTTTGTGTGAAATTGAGAATACCTCTCAATGCCAAATACGAGGACCTTCACATGCGAATAAAAAAATTACTTGCCCTTGCGTCAATAATGTTTGCAAACAATGTTTATGCAAATGCATCCTGTCAGGAAATTACTTATGGAGCAGTAGACGATGCCGCCGCATCAAGATTCTGCGCTACTCTTTCGGGTGCTGATGATACAGATTGTAAGGCAGGCACGCAAGGGAACGTAAGAATTGTAACTCATGATGATGAGTGCATTATAGAAGTACGTCACGAGGAAAAAGATCAGCCAATAAAATACGTGACTGCAGAGTGGTCAATACCACAAAATGTGTCAGAAAAAATACCAGAAAATGGAGAGGCTTGGATCTCATATCAGCTGTTTTTTCCTGAAAAGTCAGATGCAGGAAAAGGTGGAAAATTGCCTGGTGTAGCTGGTGGCAGCACACCAAGCGGTGGAAAAGATGACCTCGATGGGATGACAGCACGTCTGATGTGGCGCTCTGACGAGAATGATCAAGATGCTGTGCTTGCGGGCTACGTTTATCCATCTCGAAAGGCCGGTCAAACATGGGGTGATTACTATTATTCAGAGTATATAATCCCACGCGATCAATGGATAACAGTAACGGTTGGAGCCAGCGCAGGCACACCGCTGCAAGAAGATGGATGGCTCAAGGTCTATGTCGATGGAAAAGTAATCATCGCCCAAATGGATATCCCATTTAAGCAAGGTGACAAGCACGACTGGTCTGCAAACGTGGCAATGTTTAATAATTTTTATGGAGGCGGTTCAGATTGGGGGCCAGAAAGAGGGTCAGTTATAAAGTTCAAAAATGTGATTTCTGGAACAACAAGGGAAAGTGTCGGTTTATGACAATAGTTCCAGTCTCGCTAAATACTCTGCTGATTGTAATCACCAGAGTATTTTTTTACTCTATATTTGCTGTCTTATTCTCTACCATTGACTATATTGTAAAAAGCATCTTTAAGTGGTAGTATATATCTCACTCATTGATGCAATATTTGCGCTCTATGAAAAAGATATTCATTGTTCTAGCCACGCTCATACTGCTAAGCGGAATACTCTACTACCTACAAAGTGATAGTAGTTCGACAAGTAATTTTTCGTTTGGATCAAGGAAGGATGTATATTTAAAAGTAGGACAAGAAAGCACCTTGGAGATAGAGAAAACAAGCGCGCAGACTGTTTGTGAATTATTAGAGGATGAAGGCGTGACATTCACCGATACGCACAAAATAATCCCTCCATGCACTACCAGGATTAAGGAGGGTATGACCATTGAAGTTTTACCAGAACGGTCACTTACCGTAATAGTAGATGGGCAGCAGGAAGAATTAAAACACTACGGGCAAGATGATCTCAATGAAATTTTAGAGCAAAACGCTATAATCTTGGGCCAAGACGATATCATCGAACCCACGCAGAAATCACCTCCAGAAAATAGTGAAGTGATTACAATCACGCGTGTGGAAGTAAGCGAAGTACAAGACAATCAAAGAATATTTTTCCAGGAGGTTGTAAATGAGGACGATCAAATGGGTGTTGGTGAGCAAGAAGTTACAACTGAGGGTGTAGAGGGTCAGAAGCAAGTGCGCTATAAGATAACCTACCATGATGGAGAGGAGGTATCCAAAGAGATAATCGAAGAAAAAATCGTAAAGGAAAAAGTAGATAGGGTCGTCACAAAAGGAACTCGTCCTCGTCAAGAGTCCAATGAGGTATCGACCGCCGATAAAAAGGAGGAACATGAAAACAAAGATAGTGAGGAGGTGAAGTTGGGAAAAAGTCACACAGGACAATCAAGTTGGTATGCTTACAAAGGATGTGATTGTGCGGCAAATCCTTGGCTGCCCAAAGGATCACGAGTAAAAGTCACAGCCGTAAATAGTGGGAGATCAGTTATTGTGACAATCAATGATCGAGGGCCATTTGTCGAAGGAAGAATCATTGATCTCGATAAAACCGCATTTGAAAAAATAGCACCACTGGGCGCAGGTGTGGTAGATGTTAAGATGGAGGAAGTGATAGAGTAAAATGGATATGTAGCAATTCTCTGTAAACGGCGTGGAGCCATGAGGAAATAAGTAGTAAAATTACTCTGCAATGAAAAAAATCGATCCAAAAAAGTCTCTCGGTCAAAACTTCCTACGAGATGAGACAGTCATAGATGACATCATCTCACTTGCTCAAATCACCGCAAAAGATACAATCTTTGAGGTAGGCCCAGGAGATGGCGCACTGACCAAAAAGCTCCTAGAAACAGGTGCACATGTTATTGCACTTGAAATTGACAAAGACCTTATCGAAAACTTAAGAGACAAATTTTCAAATAAAAAAAACTTTACTCTCATCCACAAAGATGTGAGAAGATTTAATCTCCCACAATATCTGCACGAGCAAAACATAGCGAGCTACAGCGTGGTAGCAAACCTGCCCTATTACATCACATCATCGATCCTGCGGTATTTCCTAGAGTCAGAAAGACCTCCACAAAGCATGACAGTAATGGTGCAAAGAGAGGTTGCTGAACGTATCTGCGCGTCAGCCGGATCACTCAGTATCCTCGGTGTTAGTGTGCAGTATTTTGGGTCACCTTCGCTGGAATTACAAGTTCCCGCTGGGGCTTTTGAGCCAGTGCCAAAAGTCGATAGTGCAGTTGTGCAAGTCAAAAATATCACTGCACATGGAAATCATACAGCGCAATATACAAAACAATTTTTTCGTATTCTCAAAGTGGGGTTTAGTGCTAGGAGAAAAATGCTCGCCAAAAATATCATAAATGGCCTCGATGAACAAAGGTGGGACAAATCGAGTATCGAAGAACTTCTTGAAAGTATAGGCATAAAAAAAACCGCACGGGCACAGGAGCTAACCCTAGATCAATGGCACAAGTTGACGACGCTCATCACTTAATGTCACGAGATAATAGTACGAACAACGCTCAGCACATAGAACGCCATAGGAATAAAGACCATCAGTAGAAGTCTCTGTTTTTCAAATACAAATACTTTTTTACCTGCGAGTTTTCTGCGTGATACGATAATCCAGAAACTGATTACGCTACATGTAACAGCAAGAAGAAACATGTCATACACTCGTAGCAAGAATACACTGAGAACATAGGAAATAAATAAATTCGCAGCTATGATAATGCGTGCACGTTTTTGACCGACAAGAACCGGTAGTGTCCAAACCCGATCAGCTCTATCACCCTCTTCATCTTTGAGATCCTTGATGGGCAAGCACAATAGGTGAACCAAAAACAACAGTAAAACAACTGGCATGGGGAAATCTTCAAGAGATCGCGATGGAGTAGCTAATGCATATCCTATAAATACTACAAAAAGTGATGCTAGTGATCCTACGGCAGTGGCAATTACAGGTAATCTTTTAAGACGCAAAGGTGGTGTGCTGTAGACCAACGAAATACAGTGGTAAGCTACCATTAATAGTCCAATTTTAGCAGAGAGGTAGAAGGCAATGCTACTGGAAAGCACAAGAGAAAGAATGCCCAAGCTAAGGTAGTTTCTCGGTGAGATCACTTTAGTAATCAGCGGGCGAGATGGATTGGTGATACGATCTGTTTTTTGATCAAAGAAATCATTGAAGATTACGCTACCATACCATGCGAGGACAATTGCGATCGCCAGGAGGCATACAAATAAAACATTATAAAAGGTAAAATAAAACCCATAACCTTGGATAGAAAGTCCAATTGCAATACCTAGAATAAGAAGTCCAAGATGATAGAAGACCTGCACTGGTCGAATATTTTTCGCCAGAGACAAAAAAAGTTGCTTTCTTAAAAAATAGGCAATGCCACATATAATAAATAGATCCAACACAAACAAAATAGGAATCATTTTAAAATGTGAGATATGCATACCTGCTACAGCGATGAGCGAAGAAGATGAAATAAGTGGTGCAGAGAAAAATGTAAAGATGTCACTACTCCCAATAGGTACAATGCCCTGGCGAAGACTTCCAAATGGAAGTAGGTCTAGAATGAGGACGATTGTGGAGGGAATAGTTACGATGAAGTAAAATGCGCAGTATGTCCAAAAAACAGTCAAGAATGTCTTCAGTAATTTATGATGCGTAACCTTGTGATAAACAAAAGGGATGAGCGTAAAAAGTGCTAGCGCAAAAACAATTCTCTGTCCTGGCGTTGTCCCAATCAAGGGATCTTGCTGCATAAATGTAAAAAAGTTGAAGAAAAGTTCACGAGCACTATAGTACTCATAATAACTGACAATGTTGTATTGCGAGAAAACAAAGGCATCTATAAGTGGTGGAACAAGAATAAATGGAAGGAAAATTGTCACTATCAAAGTCAATGCTTCACGTCGCGTAAATCCAACAATTTTCACAAGGATCAACGTAAAAAGGAAATTCAAAATAAACAGTAGTAGGGCAAAGTGTATGAACTCATACACGACAAATAGTGGATAAACTCTCGCTTGATTTCCAGGAAGAAACGATTCCATAAGAACGCGCAACCAAATTGCAGCAAAGAAAATTGTACAGAGTTGAATAGGTGTTGCCTGGGTGCGAGTCAGTTCGTCTAGAGCGGCGGAAATCAGTCTTTTCATACAATAACAGAATTATGGAATATAAATGTAGTATAGCCTATTCACTCCAGACTGAAAAATCACCGAAGATACTCCCATGGCGAGCAATGAGCACCCTGTAGTCAGCATGATATAATGCTCTATACGTAAATCCACTCACGTTAGATGCATACTATGTCAGATACAACTCTTCTGGAAAACCTAAATCCACCACAGATCGATGCAGTGAAAGCAAATGAAGGCGCCTACCTCATCATTGCAGGCGCGGGATCAGGAAAGACAACAGCCCTCACAAGGCGAATTGCTTATCTCATTCAACAAAGGTCGGTGAACCCACACAGCATCCTAGCAGTAACGTTTACAAACAAAGCCGCTGGAGAAATGCGTAATCGTGTTGCTGAGCTCCTCTCGATAGAATCTTGGTCCACTGCTGGCCCACTGATGGGGACATTTCATAGTATTTGCGTGCGTATTTTGAGAGATCACTGCACACTACTTGGCTACGAAAAAACCTTTACAATTCTTGACACGCATGACTCGCAAGTTCTCATTAAAAAGGTCATGAAGCAAATGGAGATCTCTACACAGCAATTTACTCCACGAGGAGTGCTGGAGTACATCTCACGCGCCAAAAACAATTTAATGAATCCTGCTGATTTTCAAGCACAGGCAAATAGTTACGTCGAAGAGCAAGTAGGAGCAATCTACGACAGATTCCAAAGTGCAGCGCAACAAGACCAATCAATGGACTTTGATGACCTTATCAGACTAACAATCAAGCTCTTTAAGGATCATCCAGAAATTCTAAAAGCGTACCAGGAAAAATTTAAGTACATCCTTGTCGATGAGTATCAAGATACTAATTATGCCCAATATACATTAATTAAGCTCCTTGCAAGCGGGCACGGCAATCTCTTTGTCGTAGGTGATGATTGGCAAAGCATCTACAAATGGCGAGGAGCAGATGTTAGCAATATCCTAAACTTTGGACGTGATTATCCTAATGCACAAGTTATAAAGCTTGAGCAGAATTATCGCTCGACCCAATCAATTCTTGATGCAGCATATGGTGTAATCAAAGAGAACGCCGATCGTACTGACAAGCAAATATGGACCAGTAGTAAAGGTGGTAACAAAATTGCAACATTTGAAGCAACAAGTGAAGCAGAGGAAGCGGCATACATCGCACATGTGATAACAAAAAACGTAGAAGAAGAAAAACAAAAATACAGCGACTATGTCGTACTCTACAGAACTAATGCGCAATCCCGTGCAGTTGAAGAGTATTTTCTTAAAAGTGCTGTCCCATACAGAATCGTCGGAGGTATAAAGTTTTATGAACGAAAAGAAATAAAAGACATTTGTGCGTACATGAGACTAATTATAAACCCAACCAACATTCTAGCCCTCGAAAGGGCTGTAAGTGAACCACGTCGTGGCATCGGGGCTAAGACTCTAGCACAGTGGGTTACGGGAGCAAGAAAAGAGAGTAAAAATTTCCTAGAATACGCTCTATCAGATCAACTCTCTCAGTCAGTGACCGCCAAAAGTAAGCAAAAAGTAATTGTAGAATTTGCGCATTTCCTTAAGAAGGCCCAAGTTGTTGCAAAGGAGAAACCACTAACGCAGCTTATTACGCACGTCTATGAGCAAAGTGGTTACAGGGAAAGTCTTATGGACGGCACGCCAGAAGGTGAGGCTAGGAATGAAAACGTACAAGAGCTTCTCTCTGTTGCTTCAAAGTACGATGAAATGCCTGATGCATTAGTACTCTTTCTTGAAGAGATTGCTCTAGCAAGTGACACTGACAAGATTGCCCAAGAAACAGATATGGTCCACTTAATGACATTACACAGTGCAAAAGGTCTAGAATTTCCAATTGTATTTATCGTAGGACTTGAAGAGGGACTTGTGCCTCACAACAGATCACTAGTAAACCCAGAAGAGATGGAAGAGGAGCGTCGTTTGATGTACGTGGGGATAACACGTGCAAAAAAAACTGTACACCTACTAAATACAAGGCAGAGGTTGTTATTTGGAAGCGTCCAGGCGAATCCTCCTAGCAGATTTCTCGATGACATACCAGAAAATCTAAAGGAATCCATAAGTAGAGAGGAGGTCTTTAGTGGCGCCAAGAGCTACGATTCAAGTTCAAGGGGGCAATTACGTAGAACAAAAAAAGACTATTTCAACAGTGAAAAATCATCAACACTAGGGACTACACACTTGTGTGATGGCGACCGTGTAAAACATCCGACGTTTGGTGTCGGTGTAGTTGTTGCAAGTGATGAGCAGCAGATTAGCGTGGTGTTCAAAGGCAAGGGTCTCACTAAACTAGCCAAA
>CALHMM010000105.1 GCA_938034715.1 Minisyncoccota bacterium | reverse complement strand
TAATTTATAGAGATTTTTTGACCGCTTCCTGTCTGAATGCTTTTGAATTGGCCTGGTGTCATAGATTCAACTGTTACAAAGAGATCGTGTAATCGACCACTGCTAGAAAGACCTGTTTTTGCGGAGGCTCTTACTATAGGTAGGTTTTCTTCTTGTAGAATACTTTTGGCCCTGGTTATGCTTACGTATTTGAGGAATTGTTTTGGGCTCAGTCCAACCCATTTTTTGAATGTTTTTTGCAGATGGGCTTTGCTTAGTCCTGTAACTTTAGATACATCTTCTAAGGAAGGATGGTTTTGTGCATGTTCTACAAGATAAGATATCGCTATTGAAATATCGTGATAGCTTTTGTGAGATTGATTATTTTTCATACTCTTATCATAATATATAGTGGCTTGTAAAGCGACCCGAATCATGTGGTTTTTTTCGTGCAAAATGCACGTATTATGGTACTATTATATAAGTTCAGGCATATCATTAAAAAGAATGTATGAGCAGTTCAGCGGCTAGATTCTTGTTTTTTGTCTCACTTTTGTTTGCGACATATCTTTGGTGGATTGTGAATTGGAGTTTTTATGACAGTCCTGCACAGCAAGAAGTCTATATATCAAAATCGTGTGGATTTTTTGCTGGGGACGTTTCAGATCAAGTTGCGGGATGCTGTAACGACAGGGAGAAGGCGTATTTCGATGGTGGGACGTATGATCTGAAATTGGATGTAGATGCCGCATTTAAACAATGCGTAAATCAAGCGCCTGATAACCTAACTTTTCTTTCTCGTGCTACTTTTTTCTTGCGACCTCATTTTGGTTTTCCGTTTGTGCATACGCCGTGGCGATGGGGTAATGGGTGGCCCTTTGGTAAGGGATACAGATAGAAATTTCATACTTTTTTCTGTTGAATTGTGAATTCGATATGGGGAGATCTTTATAATTAATTACTTATAGAACTTAAAATGATGGATTTATTGCATACAATTATTGATAGTATTGTTGGTATTGTGAGTGCTTGGGGGTACATTGGGATATTTGTGATGATGTTTTTAGAGAGCTCATTTTTCCCTTTTCCAAGTGAGGTTGTGATGATTCCAGCTGGGTATCTCGCTTTTCAAGGTGAATTGAATGTTTTTTTGGTGATCCTCATGGGTATCTTGGGGTCTCTTGGAGGGGCGTGGCTTAACTACTTCCTAGCATTGAAACTTGGAAGATCAGTTTTGTTGAAAACTCCGATTGTGCGAAACTTTGTAACACAGGAGAAGATGAAAAAAGTTGAAGATTTTTTTGCAAAGCATGGTCCCATCTCTACCTTTAATGGTCGCCTGGTCCCTGTTGTACGGCAATATATTTCTTTTCCCGCTGGACTTGCTAAGATGAATCCTCTGAAATTTACTTTTTATACAAGTGCTGGTGCTGGTATTTGGGTTACTATCCTCACACTGCTTGGATACTTCCTCGGCAGCAATCAAGAGCTTATTGAGGAGTATCTAGGTCAAATTACCATTGGAACGCTAGTACTCATCGTCATCTCAAGCATTGTCTATATATTGTACGTAAAGCGAGGTAAAGCATAGTGATGCAAAGGTTCGAGAGATGATCTTAAGATATGGACAAAAATGTATTTATGTTTTATAATATGATGATTGTGCATGAGAATTGAGATAAATTATGACTCTATTAGACGCTATTATTGTTGGAATCGTTGAAGGTGTTACGGAGTTTTTGCCTATCTCATCTACGGGACATATGATTGTCACAAGTGAGATGTTAGGACTTGTGCAAGATGATGCCCTTAAGAGTTTTGAGATCATCATACAATGCGCTGCTGTTTTTGCTGTTATATTATACTATTGGAAGAAGCTTCCGCAGATGAGGCACTTGCTTTGGTTGATTGTTGCAGCTTCCGTTCCTGTGGCTTTTGTCGGTTTTGTCTTGGAGGATTATATTAAAAGTCTTTTTTCTGTCGTCGTCGTTGCGTGGATGTTTATTTCTGGGGGTCTTGTCTTTATTCTTGTGGAATACTTTTATGCAAAGAAAGAAAAAGATGCCCCTGAGAGTCTGATTTCACTTGAAAACATGACGATGAAAGAATCTTTGGTAGTAGGTCTTTTTCAGGTATTTTCACTTATCCCTGGAACATCACGGTCTGGCGCTACGATTATCGGCGGTCTTTTGTTTGGATTGAAACGCGCGGCTGCGACGGAATTTTCATTTTTACTTGCAATACCAGTGATTGGTGGTGTAACGCTTTATGATCTATCGACATCGCTTGACTCACTTTCCCAAAGTGATGGTATAAATTTGATCGTCGGATTCTTTAGTGCGTTTGTAGTTGCGTATTTTTCATTGAAATTTCTTGTGAAATTTGTTGCGAAGCATAGTTTTGTAATTTTTGGGTATTATCGTATTGTCTTTGGTATTTTACTTTTAATTTTTTTCCGCTAACAAAATGAATGAGAATATTCCACAAATACGTAGTGCTAAATTTTTGTTGAGTGCTGTTGGATCTCACAATATTATTTGCGATGACAAGCCGCAAATAGCATTTGTCGGTCGTTCAAATGTTGGGAAATCGAGTCTTATCAATATGCTTGTAGGTCAAAAAAATTTGGTTAAGTCATCAGCAACGCCTGGAAAGACGCAACATATAAACTTTTTTGACATAAATGACACTCATTATTTTGTTGATCTGCCTGGTTACGGTTATGCCAAGCTCGGACATAAAGACCGTGAAAAATTGCGAAAATTAATTCTCTGGTATTTTGTTAGTGGAGAAACTTCTGTTACACATGTGATCCTAATTGTGGACGCAAAAGTAGGATTGAAGGATTTTGATAGAGAGATGATTGCCGTACTTGAAGAGTATGATCATCCATACACTATTGTTGCCAATAAATGTGATAAATTGAACCAAAAGGAGCTTTATGCTTCGCTTCGCAATATACAATCTGAGTGTGGTGAGGATATCTCAATTATTTCTGCTAGTGCAGCAAAGGGTTATGGACGTGAGCTTATTGTTGAGGATATTTTTGGTAAAAGCTCGTAAAAATTTTATGTATAGAAATTTTTTAAAATTTATTCTTTCCGAAAAAAGTGTTTTGTGGTTTGTTTGGGGCACACTCGTTGTCGCTGGACTTTTTGCTGTGTATAGGGCACAGTGGTCTACACTTTTTGTTATTTTACTTACTCTTTTTTTTACCTTTGTGCCGACACTTTTGCATCGTTGGTATGATGTAAGATTGCCACGTCTGATTACGCTTTTGGGTGTGCTTTTTGCTTATGCTTCGCTTTTTTTGGGTGAGATTCACGATTTCTACCAGATTTTTCACTGGTGGGACATTGCACTTCATGGCAGTAGCGCTGTGATTTTTGGTTTGATTGGCTTGGGATCGATGCGAATGATGCAAAGTGCTCAAACGATTGATGCTACTGCGAGTGTTGTTGCTTTGTTTGGATTTACGTTTGCATTGGCGATCGGTGCTCTCTGGGAGATTATAGAGTTTATTTTAGATTCTGTTTTTCATCTCTCTATGCAAGTTAGCTTGCAAGACACAATGGGAGATTTGATTGTCGATTGCATTGGTGCGTTTATCGTCAGTGTGTCGGGCTACGTTCATTGGAAATATGGTAGAACAAACATCATAGGTGAGACAATCGAACACTTTATCAGTCGATATCGAAATAGAATGAGGTGAAAGTGATCGATTACTTATTCTCTGGCTAATGCTAGCCCTGTGACTTTGAGGGCACCGGCTTTTTTTAGAACTCGAGCGCATTCATTAAATGTTGTAGAGGTAGTAGTAATGTCATCAATGAGGAGGATTTTTTTTCCTGCAATAGCTTTAGAATCATTTAGACCAAAGACTCCCTCTAGATTTTTAAGTCGCTTTTGACGATTTTTTACTTTTACTTGTGCTGCGGTGAATTTGAGTCGCTTGAGATTGTCACATACTAAGGGGATCTGTAAATCGAGCTCTTGGGCAAGTAGCTGTGATTGGTTGAATCCTCGCCAACGCATCCTCCTATCGTGAAGAGGGACTGGCATTATTAGATCAGGTACTTTTAGGTGTGCGTTTTGTAGGGATTGTGCAAGTAGTAGTGCTAGTGGGGCGGATAGTTCTTTTATAAAACGATATTTGTACGCGTGGATGACTTTTTTCAGAAAGATATCTTGGTATGAAGCGACGAATACACCGTCAATAAAAGTGTTGCTTTTGTGTTTACATTTTAGACATGTTATGCCGCTTGGCGTAATCACATTTGTACATAGCGGACATCTTTGTTCTACAACTAATCCAAATCTTGCGTGACATTTGTCACAAAGCCAGGTGTCAAATTTTTTGCATCCCAGACATCTTTTCGGGAAAATAACATCGAGACAATAGAGTGAAAAATAGCGAAAATTATTAGTTGGTTTTTTTCTATTTTTTGCATCAATAGACATGGCAGCATGTTATTTAGCTACGATTGTTTCGCTAGAGTTTTTTTTGCTACTTTGTTTTTGTAGAGATAATGAAATTTTTGTTAGATGAGGTTTTTCTAGGATGAGATGAGCTATTTCTTTCTCGACCGAGTCCTGGATTTGTTTACGTACGAGTCGCGCATTACCACCTTCTTTAACAGCTGCCTGGGCTATGTGGCGCGAAATTTTGACTGGGATCGTGAGGCTGATGTTTCTTGATCGTAGATTCTTTTTGATTCGTGAGAGTTCAGTTTGTGCAATTTTAGCTAGTGTTTTTTCGCTGAGAGGATCGAATGTGAGGATGTGGTCAAGCCGGGAGATCAGTTCTTGCGGCAACAAATCAGACAAAGCATTTTCAAATTTTGAGTCTTTGTCCGTTTTTGCATCGTTAAATCCTAGGGCATGCATAGCTCCTTTTTGTGATCCAATATTTGAAGTGAGGATAATGATTGCATGTCGGAAGTCAGCTTTATTTCCCTCACTATCAGTGATCGTTCCATCTTCTAGGATTTGCAGTAGTAAGTTAAATGTATCTGGGTGCGCTTTTTCAATCTCATCAAAGAGCACTACGCTGTAGGGGCGCTTGCGAATTTTTTCTGTTAGTGTGCCCCCTTCACCATAGCCAACGTAGCCAGCAGGTGCTCCAAGTAGTTTGGATGAAGCATGTCGTTCCATGAGCTCGCTCATGTCTACGCGGATAAGTGCATCATCTGATCCGTAGATCTCTCTAGCAAGGATTTGAGCACTAAGAGTTTTTCCCACGCCTGTCGGGCCCAGAAACAAAAATGATCCTTGTGGACGGTTGACATTTCCGATACCTATTGCGCTTCGTGCGAGCGTAGTGGTTAAGGTATCTATTACCTCATCTTGTCCAATGATGTTTTTGCTAAGGCTTTTCTTGGCTTGTGTAATTCTTGATTGGGGCTCTTGCATAATGACATCGTAGGGGATAGATGTCATTTGAGATAGTGTTTTAGCAATGTCATTTTTTTCTACGCGGTGGTGAATCTTCTTTTCGTATTGCGCAATGTTATTTTTTATTTCTGCGTATTTTTTCCCTGCGTGGGATTCTTGTTTTTGGATGAGGCTCGCTTCTTCGTATTGATGTGTTTGGAGGAGTTGAGATTTTTGTATTGAAAGATCACTGATTAATTCTTGCACTTCAGATAAGGCATAATACAAGTCTGTTTCTTGTCCTGCGCTATGTATGTGAGAAGCTGTCTCGTCGATGAGATCAAAGGCTTTATCAGGGAGGCTTTGTTCTGTGATGTAACGATCACTGAACTTTACAGCAGCTTTTAAACTTTCAGGTGAAAAGGATACGCCGTGGTGCGCTTCGTATACTTTTCGGGCTCCCATGAGAATTTTAATGGCTTGATCTACTGTTGGTTCGATGATCTCAACTTTCTGAAACCTTCTAGCTAAAGCTGCGTCTTTTGCGATATGTTTTTTGAATTCTTCATGAGTGGTTGCTCCTATGAGGTGAAGGTCACCTCGAGCTAATGCGGGCTTGAGGATGTTTGCTGCATCTAGACTGCCTCCAGTGTTTCCCGTTCCGATAATTGTATGGATTTCGTCTATAAAAAGAATGATATTATGGGATTCGCCTGCTTCTGCGATCACGTCCTTTAGTCGTTGTTCGAATTCTCCACGAAAGCTTGTACCAGCCACAAGTAAGGCAAGGTCGAGTGTGAGAATTTTTTTACCACGGATGTGCGGTGGAGCATCTGGGCTTTGTGCTATTGCTGCTAAGTGCTCTATTAGTGCAGTTTTTCCAACTCCTGGATTTCCTACAAGAAGAGGATTATTCTTATTTCGACGTCCTAGTATTGTCGTGATTCTCTGTATAGTTTTGGCGTAGCCAATAAAAGGGCTCCGCTTCTCGTTTTCGATAGGATCGTCTGTGAATTGATCTAGCGCATGTGTTCCAGACTCTTCTTCTGATTTAAGAAAGGATAAGCTATCTCCTCCAAGAATTTGACCAATGTGTGCAAGTATTTCAGGTGACATACTTGCGTTGTTGCCGTTATGAAAGGGTGGCACTTTCTTGTTTTTAGATTTATCTATACGCGCTAAAATGCGTTTAATTATAGGTGATGGTTTATCTAGTAATGCGTAAACGAAGTGCTCTGTTCCGACGTATGGATAACCAAAGTCGGCTGCTGAGGCATAGGCGTCAGTAATAACTCTTTTTAGCATGGGGTTTATTGGGAGTGTCGATACGTCTTTATTTGATGTTGTCGTTTTTGATTTAAAAATTTCACTCTCAAAGTTTTGTTTTGTAAGGCTCATGTTTGCAAGAATGGTTGCACCGACGCTTCCTCTTTGCAGGAACACACTATATAACAAGTGCTCAGCTTTGACTTGTTTTGTGTTTGCTGTGCGTGCAATTTTATTTGCATGCAAAAGACTTTGCTTGGCATGTTGAGTAAGTTTCTTGGTGATAGATTTTTCGATTTCCATATAAAAATATCAATGTATGTTGTAGGTTTAGTATATCATTTTGCCTATAACTGCACATTGCATCTTATCATTTAAATGGACTCTTGTATAGTTTGAGAGGACTTTAATTCGGCGCATGGTTGTCGCTACACAACTCTCTACTTTTTAAGTGTAGAGGGTGTTACTAGAAATTTTTAGCCATATAATTGGCATTTTTGGATATTTTGTCATGGGCTTGCCTTGAATCTGAAAAGATGTGATATAATAAGAAGCAAATAAATATAAAAAAGTGCCTGATTGTTAGGTACAAAGAACTACTATGCTTTTTGGCTCAAAAAAAGAAGATTATTATGTTGGCATTGACTTCGGTACTCGCTCTGTTAAGGCGGTAGAAGTTAACATGAAGAAAAATAAACCAGAACTCGTTAATTACGGATGGGTGACACTTGACCAAGTGAGAGAGACACTTGATGAGTCACAGATTGACTATGCGGAATTACTTCACTTGGCACTTGTCAAACTTCTTAAAGAATTAAAACCGCGATCTAAGAAAGTGAATATCGCTATCCCAGCCTTCAATGGACTTGTGGTAATGATAGATTTCCCGCTCATCAAAGATGATGAAGAATTAGCGCAGGCGATTCAATATGAGGCACGCAAGTATATCCCTACATCTCTGGAAGACGTAAATATTAGCTGGGATCGAACTAGTATTGACGAGGTTGCTAAAACAATGAAAGTTATTTTGGTTGCTGCTCCAAAAAGTGAAGTTCAGTACTATGATGATCTCTTTGACGGGACTGATGCTATTGTGGATTCACTTGAGTTGGAAACGTTTGCGTTGGTCCGTTCGTTGGTTGGCAAAGAGAAGGGTAAGTATATTTTATTGGATATTGGAGCAAAAACCACAAACCTTGTATATGTAGAAGATGGTGTTGTTCATATTAATCGAAATGTGGATGTCGGTGGTGTAGATATTACTTCTACGATTGCAGAAAATTTGAGTATATCATTGGTGCGAGCACGTGAAATGAAAGAGAGCGGCAAGAACTTTTTTTCTGGACCGATGCCATTGGTCTTTCCTTCTCTTGAATATATTATTGCAGAAGTGAAGCGTATTGTTGATGTACAGAAAAATGGAGAAATTGATGGAGTCATTATTTCTGGTGGTAGCGCGATGATGCCTGGATTGAGTGATCACATAGCTAGCGTATCTGGATTAAAAGTCATTATAGGCAACCCATTGAGTAGAGTAATTATTGATCCAACAATAGCGAGACATGTCGAGGGAAGTGTGGGATCATCACTTGCTGTGGTGATCGGTCTTGCGCTTCTTGCAGTTGAGCAAAATGAATAGATCATTTTTGATGTCAGTTATTTCGAAATGCTTTCCTCAGGTTGGTGACTTGCTATAAAAAGTAATAATAAATATATGGTTTCAGGTGTTAGTTTCAAAAATCCAAACGAAAATCAACGTAACGTTCGACGCAGCGGAGGTATCTCAAGCGGCATTCTTTTCTCAGTTTTATTGCTGGTCGCAGTCGGCGTAGTGTATGCTATTGCATTTTTCTTTGCGGCGCAGCAAACTTCCAAGAATGTATCGCTGACAGATTCACAGCAGAGTAATCAGAAGCTAATTGATGAAGCGCTTCAAGGTGCGCCCGCTGAGTTTATCGCTAAGTCACGCGCACTTGGAAGTGAGAGGTATACTGACAGTACGACAAGTACAATTTTAAGGGAATTTCATAAACTCCTCATACCTGGAATTGTTTTTCAGACATTTGAGCATAGTGTAGATAAGAAAACTCAAGTAGCCTCGATAAAAATTACTGCAGATGCATCGGATCTTAATACCTTAGCTGCTCAAGTTGAGGCCTGGAAGGGTAGCCCTCTTTTCTCTCGTGTTCGTACGGATGGAGCATCTAAGGATGCAGAAAGTGGTTTTATAGAGTTCACGACAGAATTTGTACTATCTCCAAGTGTGGTTGAGGAGCAGTAAGTCCGACGTCTTAGACCTGTTTATATTTATATCGCATACAAAAAAGTTTTCGTTGTTAAAATAAAATTTATATTATGAAATCGCTCATTATTTTCCCTGTCTGTCTCTTGATTGCACTGTATGTCATTATTGGCATGATTGTTCCGAAGTACCAGCAAGCCAGAACTATGATTGAGGAAAACAACATTTTGAAGGGACAAGTTGATGATCAAGTCCAGAAATTAGCTAAGATTAAAGGGTTCGTGACTGAGCTCGGAAGTTTTCCAGGTGAAGTTGATTTCTTGAATGAATATGTGCCAAGTAATCCACTTGAACAAGAGCTTATCAATACATTCTCACAGGTTCGTTTTAATACAAATACTGCAATCGAAGACATTGAGATGCAAGATAAGACTAGAGCAAGTAGTAGTGATGCAACACCGTTGGGTCGGTTAGGTACGACTGTAAGCATCAAAGGGTCTTATGATGAATTACTGCCATTTATGGACAATATTTTTAGGATGAAGAGGTTGTATAATTTGAATTCTGTGAGTGTTTCTGAGCCTACTGAATCGAATAGTTCTGAATTGGTCGATGGTGCACAAGCTGGAGACTTGACTCTGGTTGCAGATTTTGACTATGTATTTATTGAAAAAATCCCTGAAGTAAGTGTAGATGATTTTGCAAAGAAAGTTTCCTTTGAGGAGATTGCTGCGGTACGTGATCAGACGAATCCTGTTAACCCAATCGTTTCGTCACCTTCAGAGAGATCAAATCCATTTAGTCCATAATAATTCTCTGACACTATTGAGTGAACAAAGAAAATAAAAAAGATTTATATGCCCAGCGATGAAAATTTAGAAACAGAAGCAGAGGATCTTCCGTCAAATGCTACGCCAACCAAACAGCGTGCGCAGGATTTGGGCGTTCCTTATTTGGATGGGATTCCAAAAAATCTTGAAAAGGAGACTGTTCAGATGATTTCAGAAGAGGTTTCTCGTAGATATGGCATCGTTACTTTCTATAAGGATTTGAATTCCCAAGCATTGCATACTGCGATGGTTGACCCGCAAGACCTCCAGGCACTAAATATATTGCGGTTTCTTGCGCAGAAGGAAAAGCTCGGTATAGAGGTTTATCTTGCACCACAGAATGTTATTGAAGACCTTCAAGAATCGTATGGTAGCGCTGAAAAGGCAGTTGAAAGTGCTGTCAGTTCTTTGGAGAGTGAGGACGATGCAACAGGAAAGAAAAAGAAGTCAAAAGGTGTAGAAAAGGAGAATATTCAGGATGCTCCAGTTGCGAAGCTGGTCCAGGTAATTATACGACATGCACTTGATGATGGTGCATCAGACATACATATTGAACCTATTGATAATACTTACAGAGTGCGATTTAGGGTCGATGGTATTCTAAAGGCGTCTCTGACTTTTCCTATTGAAGTAGGACGAGCTGTGGTGTCACGTATTAAGATTTTGGCAACCTTGAAAATTGATGAGCGTCGTAAACCACAGGACGGGCGCTTTCGCATAATGCTCAAGGGTAATGCTATTGATTTTCGTGTATCGACTTTACCAGTTGTAGAGGGTGAGAAGGTTGTAATGCGTGTATTGGAGAAGGATCGGCAAAGCTTTGACCTTGAGAAACTTGGACTTATGGGTTCTCAGAAGGAGACATTCCTTACGCATGTCCATGATCCGTTTGGTATGATTTTGATGACTGGTCCTACAGGATCGGGTAAATCAACAACGCTTTATGCATTTCTCTCTCTTTTAAATGGAGAGGATAGCAATATCATAACACTGGAGGATCCTGTAGAGTACTTTATTCCAGGGATCAATCAATCGCAGGTGAAGTCAGATATTGGTTATAATTTTGCTAGCGGACTTAGAAGTATTCTTCGTCAGGACCCTGATGTGATTATGGTTGGGGAAATTCGTGATGGTGAAACAGCGGAGCTGGCGATTCATGCTGCTCTCACTGGTCACTTAGTGTTCTCAACTGTTCACACAAACAATGCAATTGGAGCCCTTCCACGGTTGCATGATATGGGTATTGAACCATTTCTCATCGGGTCCTCTGTGAGGATTATTGCGGCACAGAGATTGTTGCGACGTATTTGTGAGCATTGTAAGGAGGAACAGAAAATTCCATCCAATATTGTGGAGAATGTAAAGAAGATGATGGAAAATATCACACCTGAGGAAATCGCAAAGTATGGGATTGATCTCTCAAATGGATTAAAGTTCTATCATGGTAAAGGCTGTGAAGAGTGTGGCGACTTAGGACTTAAGGGTCGTGTTGCGATTTATGAGGTGATTTACGTGGATGAAGATATTCAAGAAGTAATAACAGCTCAAGATGGTGATGTGATGGCCTTGGAGCAAGTAGTGCGTGGAAAGAATATTTTGGAGTTGAAGCAAGATGGAATATTGAAGGTTTTGCTTGGTTTGACTACGATGTCTGAATTGGAGAGAATTACTGAGGGACAGCTACTTATTGGTGGAGACGTCTCGGAAGTAGATGAGGAAGATTTTGTACCAAAGAAGTCATAGTGCATGGTATAATAAAAAAGTATTATCTAACAGTATGACTGAGTATAGTGCACGGCTAGAGCAATCATCAGATAGCCCTGTAATGAAAACGGGGAGAAAGGTTATGATTGTGGATGACGATCTTCATATGAGTGAGGTATTTGCACAAAAGCTCGAAAGCGTTGGATACAGTGTAATAGTTGCGCATGACGGACTGGAAGCTATTGAAAAAATGGACGAAGGTGAAGTCCCAAGTATTATGCTTTTAGACATCGTCATGCCTCGAATGGATGGATTTGAAGTGATCGAAGCAATAAATGAAAATCCGGTGTGGAAGGAAATTGTGGTGATTGTACACACAAATCTTTCTCAAAAAATCCATATTGATCATGCTAAGAGTATGGGAGTGAGAGAATACTTTATCAAATCTCATTCAAACTTGTCAGAGATTATCACAAAATTGGAACAGACATCAATGAAGCTTGATGCACATCCTTAGCGAATATAAAAATAATTTTAGACCATTCATCAAAAAGAAATAAAAATATGAGTACAGCAAATATAGGTGACCGCGTAAAAAACCTTCTTCGTTTAGCAGCTCAGCAAGATGCATCAGATCTCCATCTAGCAGTTGGTAGGCACCCGACCCTTCGTATTGATGGTAGGCTTATCCCACTTTCTCAAGAGCCCATTCTGGTGGCTGATGATACACGAGCTATGGGAGATTTTTTTATGGATGAGACTCGTAAAACACAATTTTCTTCAGATGGACAAGTCGATTTTGCCTATAATTTTGAAGATCGCGTTCGGTTTCGAACAAATGTTTTCTATCAACAAGGAAACGTCGGAATTGTCATGCGTGTTATCAATAATAAAATTCGAACATTATCTGAGCTTAATGTGCCTTCGAATATTTATGAGTTTGCAAATTTTTCCCAAGGACTTTTTCTCGTCACTGGACCAGTAGGTCACGGAAAATCAACAACACTCGCCGCGCTTATCGAACACATCAATCAGAATAAGGAGCACCACATAGTGACAATTGAGGATCCTGTTGAGTATTTGTACACTCCGGACCGTTGTATTATAAATCAACGTGAAGTAGGTGAAGATACACATGATTTTCCTTCCGCTCTTCGCGCAGCACTTCGTGAAGATACAAATGTGATTCTCATTGGTGAGCTTCGTGATTTAGAAACAATCTCAACTGCCATAACAGCAGCTGAGACAGGTCATCTTATTTTTGCGACTTTGCATACCAATGATAGTGCGCAAACTGTTGATCGTATTATCGATACGTTTCCGTCGCATCAGCAAAACCAAGTGCGTTCGCAACTAGCAAATGTTTTGCTTGGTGTTCTTTCGCAGCGACTTCTGCCTCGTACTGATGGTGGGCGTGTCCCAGTTGTAGAAATTATGATTAAGAACCATGCGATTGAGAATCTGATACGAGAGAATAAGTCTTATCAAATCGACACTGTTATAGACACTAGCCAGAAGGATGGGATGATCTCATTGGATAAGTCTCTTTCTATTCTCTTGCGAAAAGGCATTATCACAGTTGATAGTGCTATGACCTACGCGAAGAATCGAGATTATCTCCGTATGCTCATCGGCAAAGGTGATGATATCGAAATAGAAAGTTAAGCAAGGTGCGATGAGTCCAATAAGAGTGCATTGCATTATTATGTGAAGTCAGATGTCCTAATGTAGATAACAACTTAGAATTATGAAATTTTTATTTAAAGCAAAAGGGCCAGACGGTACCCTTAAGAAGGGCACCATCGATGCAGCAAACAACGATGCAGCCGTTGAACTTTTGCAAAAAAATGGCCTTACACCAATTGAGGTAAAGTCTGAAGAGGAAGGGGCTGGTCTCTCTGCCAAGATTGAGGAGATGACTACTCGCGTCAACATAAAGGACCTCCTGGTTTTTTTTCGTGAGTTTTCAACTCTTACTAGTGCAAAAGTGCCAATCTCCACAGCGCTAGAGACAATCTATGAACAAACAAATAGTGAAGCGTTGCGTCCTGTGATTAAACAGGTCAGTGCAGATATTGAGGATGGACTTCCTATTTCTGAGGCATTTGAGAAGCATCCTAAAGTCTTCTCTGATCTTGCTATTAATATGATTCGTTCTGGTGAGTTGTCAGGTAACCTTGAGGGAGCTATAAACTATGTAGCAAAAACGACCGAACAAAACTACATATTGACGAGTAAGGTGCGTGGCGCTCTCATGTACCCGGCGTTTGTTATTACAGTAGCTGGAGCTATCGGATTTATAGTGGTTTCATTCATTTTGCCACGTTTAACAGGGGTTATCCGTGATCTGGGTATTGATGTGCCATGGTATACAAACATCATGATTAAGCTCGGTGATTTTATGAATACGTATTGGTGGGCTGTGTTGGTTGTCTTTTTCGTATGTATCGGGGCTTTTGTTTATTATCTCCACACGGAAGATGGAAAGCGTGAGTGGGATGAAGTAAAATTGAAACTGCCGATTGTTGGTGAACTGTTTCGTTATGTTTACTTGACGCGTTTTACAGAAAACCTCTCAGTGCTTGTTGCGGGGGGTATTCCAATTGTCCGCTCGTTACAGATTATCGCAGAAGTTGTTAATAATGCGACGTACAAGAAGATTATTCTTAAATCTGCAGAAGATGTGAAGGTGGGTGGTGAGATTCATACTGAGTTTTTTAAGCACCCGGAAATACCACCGATGGTAGCACGAATGATTAAAGTTGGTGAAGAAACAGGTCGGTTGAGTGACATCCTCGAGGATCTCGCAAAATTTTATCGTGGCGAAGTAGATCAGATGACGCGTAATATGTCATCGCTAATTGAGCCGGTACTGATCGTAATCCTTGGTGCTGGAGTGGGTGTGCTCGTTGTATCTGTGTTGTTGCCGATCTATAATATTGCAGGCCAACTATAGCCTGTGTGGATAACTATTTATAAAAGTTTTTCGCAGAGTAATTTATAGTGTATAATAATAAAGTGAAAATAAAAATAAAAAGAAGGGAGGTGACAATAATATGAAAACAGTAAAGAAAGGTTTTACGTTGATTGAGCTTTTGATCGTTATCGCTATTATTGGTATCTTGGCTTCTATCGTCTTGGTATCACTCAACAGTGCACGAGACAAAGCTAAGATCGCAGCAGCTAAAGCTTCAGTTGCTTCAACTGTTGCAGCAGCGATTATTTGTATCGATGAAGGAGACGCTCTTATTAACCCTACAGCTGCGGCTGGTGGAGGAAACATATGCGCAGGTTCAACTGCTGTATGGCCAACATTGGACACAGGTTCAACATGGGCTCTAGATACAGCTTCTGATACTACTGCTGGTACGTTCTCTTACACAGCAACTACTCTTGGTCCTCTGACCATTAGTTGTAGCCAAATTGGTTGTCAATAGCCATCAGGCTAAGTTTCAAATAAAAGACTCTCATTTTGGGAGTCTTTTATTTTTTGCTTGAAGTTTTGATTCGATTGTCAGTTTAAGTTTTGTGCGGTTATATTTGCGGAGGTTTCCTGTTTTTTTGATTTCTATGAAGTGAGGTTGCTTATGTCATACAAATGCGTTTCTTTGTGTAGGAGTTGTGATATTATAATGTTATGAGTGTAATTATATTTCTTGTACTTGGTCTTATTGTGGGTAGTTTTTTGAATGTGGTGATTTACCGTTTGCATAGTGAGGAGGGCGGCATTGTAAGTGGTCGATCTCATTGTCGTCGTTGCAACAACGATTTGCGGTGGATAGATAATATTCCTTTGATTAGCTATATTTTTCTGTGTGGGAAGTGCCGCTACTGCAAAAAACCTATCTCTTGGCAGTATCCAATGGTAGAGCTAATGTGTTGTTTTGCATTTGTTCTTGCGTTAGTAGGCAGTGGGCGATTTATCAGTGAAAATGCATCGCTGGGATACGGTATTGCTGGACTTACTGCTACTGTCTTTGCTGCTATGATCGTGATCTTTGTGTATGACCTCAAGTATATGGAAGTACCGATGATTGCGATTTGGATTGGTGTTATTGCTAGTATAGCTACCATTGGTGTTATTACTCTAGGCTTTTTCCAGGGTGTTGAATTTTTTGGGTTGCCTGCATTTTTACATGCTCTTTCTGGAGCTATGGCATTTCTCTTCTTTTTTCTGTTGAGTTATCTTTCTGACGAAACGTGGATGGGTTATGGAGACGGCTTTATCGCACTTGTGATCGGCTTATTGCTGGGACCATTGGCGACTTTTGTTGCTATTGTTGTAGCAGTTTGGCTTGGGACAATAGTGGGTCTGAGTCTCGTTATATTTGGCTCAAAAGGTATGAAGAGTGCGATTCCGTTTGGACCATTTCTCGTTGGAGGAATGTTTGTTTCTTATGCAATTGGAATTTTTGCTCCACATTGGCTCAGTGTGCTTTGGTAGGGATCGCCTGAATAATGTGTGAGGATCAGTATTTAGTGTGGTATAATATGAAGATTGAAAGAGGTATATCCTAGGAGATTTATGAAAAAACAAAAAGCATTTACATTGATCGAACTTTTGGTTATCGTATCGATTATGATCATCATGACAGGTGTCATACTCACTATGATGCGAGGTGACCGTGATAAGAAGTTGATGCGAGCGAGTGCTGATAAGTTTAGTGCCACTATACGAGAAGCGCAAAATGGTTCACTGACAGGAGCTCTTATTAATGGGGAGCGCCCATGTTTATTTACTGCTAATAGTGACCCAAATGGCTATGGGGTAATTGCAAATACCTACGACCCTACTGATCCAACTGGGGGCTGTGGGGGTCTCGATACTAATGGTGATAGCACACTAGTTCCTACCCAACCTTACGGTGATGGTGTAACTCTACAATCAGGTCCAAACGCCCTTACTTTTAGCGGTTCGTTTGCAGTTATTACAGAGGGAATCGGCCCTTCTGACTCTAGTGCTAAGTATGTTTTGCAAAATGCAAGTTTTGAGTATACGATATGCGTTTACCGTTCAGGTCGAGTTGAATCTCGAGGATTTGGTGATTTGGCATGTTAGATAATATTTATGTATTTTTTTATGGTTAGGCTTTTTAATAAAAAAAAGAGATTCAGATTTTCTCCAGTAGCTGGGTTCTCTCTCATAGAAGTTATTATTGCTATGTTTGTTTTGGTTACTGGTGTGCTAGCTACAATAACCCTTACAATAAACAGCATCAAACAAACAGGTAATTCACGTGATTCGTTGGTTGCTAGTGCTCTCGCACAAGAAGGAGTAGAACTGTCAAGGAGTGTACGTGATGAAAACGCCACACAAGGATATTATGATAGATCAACTGATCTTTTCCAATATTTTCAAGAGGATCAGTTGTGTACGATTGATTACCAAACTGCATTTGACGTTCGTACATCTGGTGATCCATTTACATGCGGAGGGTCTGTTAATGTGAACCTTAATCTCGATAGTGATAAGCGCTATGTGCATAGTGGTTCAAATACTGAATTCAAGCGTGCTGTTTATTTTACGAACTTTGTTGCAAATGACCATGACCCCGGATTTCTCCCGACGAAAAGTGTCGATGTAATTTCAATGGTTACCTGGAATGGAAAACCTTTGCCAGGACCAACTGATTCTTGTAGTTTAGCAAATTCGTGTATACGTAATGAATCAAAACTTACTTCTTGGATCCTTCATTAAACATCATGATGTTACAAAAAACAAAACAATCAAATCATAAAAGAGCAACAAAGAAGGGTTTTACTCTTATCGAAATGCTTGTGTCGACATTTATTTTTGTGATCATTATGTCTGCAATTATTGTCATTTTTTCTCGTCAGACAGCTAGTTTTTCTTATGTGCAAGATCAACAGCGAAACATCGAAAATGCACAATTTGGAATGAACTTTATGACGAGGATTTTGCGAACGAGCTCTATCGCTGAAATTCGAAATGCTGGCAAAACACTTTATGTCTATGACTTTTCGTCGGCGGAGGCTTGCTATCGGTTTGACATGCAAGGAGGAGCCCTATCCGTGTCAAATATCGCAGCAATTGGGGAAAGCGTTGACTCTTGTGCAGATGATGGGCGTTATACCAGTGAATATGATTTGACTACTGGTTTTGTGGATGGCTCATTTGTCGTTCGTAAAACGCAACGAGATGATCCAGATACGGACTCAGTTTATGAAATGCAAGTTGGATTGATTACGATGAATCTCATCGTAAATGCAAGTCCAACCACAACCAGTAGAGAGACTGTCATACAGACTTCTGTGTCGTTGTTTGATTATCCGGGTGAGT
>CALHMM010000104.1 GCA_938034715.1 Minisyncoccota bacterium | reverse complement strand
TATTCACTATTACCAACTCAACATTTTATTCACAGCACCTTGTAGCCTAGAACCGCTACAGATAAGACATACTGAGTAAATTAATACCTACACCCAACTAACAGATAAGTATAGCGCACAGACCACTACAGGGGATCTACTAAAGCCTATGAATTATTTTTTATCGGCATAACAATGTACGTATAATCTACATTCACTCCATCAGTACTAGATCCTCGAAAAACAATTGGCGCCGCACTACTATTTACTCCAATAAATACCTCATCCTCCTTGATACCTTGTATCCCTTCGAAAACGTAACGAGGATTAACGACTATTTCTTGATCATCACCACTCACAGAGGCTTTGAGGACGGTCTCACTCGTACCTCGTTCTTGTTTCCTTGTCGTAATCGACAGTGAATCCTCACTGATCCCTAAAACAATCTCATTAACATCCTTATCGGAAAAAACCATCATCACACGCATAGACTCCAAGAGGTCATCTTTTTTTACAATAACGTTTGTTTCAGTCTTTTCTGGGATAATTTGCTTATAATCAGGGTAATTCCCATCAATCAGCCTTGTAGTTATATAGAGTTGATCACATTGAACACTGAGATGATTATCGTTAATATCCCATAAAACCTCATCATATTCGTCACCAAGTTTATTTATATACGCGCAAATCCTCTGCGGCAAAATTATCTGATATGAAAAATCCGCATCACCCTCCAAAAGATGTTTCATTTCCTGACATCGTTCTCCTAGACGAAAACTATCCGTAGCAACACTATAAACCTTACCATCTGCAACCTTAAAAAATACACCAGTGAGTTCTGGTCTAATCTCATTATGAGTTACAAATGGCAAGACTGTAGAAATACTCTCTTTTAATTTCCCTAAATTAAGCGAAACACCACCATCTCCAGCGACTTGCGGAATAATAGGAAATTCTTCAGCATCAAGACCTTTAATAACACTCTCGTAAGAGTCATTTTTTACAATAAGACTATCCTCATCCTTAATGACTGTGATATGCTCACCTCCACGAATAGCATTTAGAAAACCAGCTAGTAACTGTGGAGAGATTACTATCTTCCATCTTCCATCGACTTTCGCTGGAATCTTCTGCACAACACCAATCTCAAGATTGGTAGCACTAAACCAAAGCATGTCCTCGTGAGCTTCTATGAGAATATTACTGATAATGGGAATGCTCACGTCTTTACCAACCATACCCTCAACTGCTCTGAGGGCTTTCTTTATATTTTCATAAGTGCATGTTGCCTTCATAAGAGTATATTATATATAGTTTATTACTACTATTAGTGTGTGGATATGTGGATAATGATTTTTTTTGTTTTATACAGTGGAGTAATTGATTGTTTGAGTGAAATAAATTCCTAGTGAGTACTATGTATAAAAAAGTGTTCCTCGTTCCACAACTGTTACACACAATTCATTCAAAACATTATTCACATACCTATAAAGAACTTACACAATACAAATCCACAGTAATTCAACAGACTTATACAATACTCATTAAACGCTATATAACTTGTCCTTCAGGAAAGCGATCTCTTCAGAGAATCTGGAGTCCTCACTAGCCAGTTTGTGGATCTTTTCATACGCGTGAAGTGCTGTTGTGTGGTCACGACCACCAAAGTACTTACCAATACCTGGGTATGACATATTTAATTCTTTTCGCAATAAGTACATAGCTACTTGGCGAGGGTGAACAACCTCCTTTTTGCGACCTTTGACAATTAAATCCTCGTGTTTAACCTCGTAAAAGGAGGATATTACAGCGATAATGTCCTTTCCTTGGATTGCCTTCTTTTTACTACTCTCGATAATTTCTGCTAGCGCACTCATGGCGATTTCCATAGTTGGCTCTTGTTTACGTAAATCACAAAAAGCAATGACACGATTGAGAGCTCCCTCTAATTCACGTACGTTATTTTTGATGTTTTCTGCAATAAAACGGAGCGTCTCATCATCGATGAAAAAGTTCTTCAACTCAGCTTTTTCGCGGAGGATTGCGATACGCGTTTCGAGGTCCGGCAGGCCAATATCGACAATCATACCACCTTCAAATCGAGATCGAAGTCTCTCCTCTAAAGTATTTATAGCCTTTGGAGAGCGGTCACTAGATATTACAATTTGTTTATCTAGTTGATGGAGAGCATTGAATATATGAAAAAACTCTTGCTGAGTCTTTTCCTTTCCAGAAAGGAATTGGATATCATCTATAATGAGTAAATCAATGCTAGCGTACATCTCTTTAAATGCGCTTGCTGTGTTAGACTTGATAGATTCGATCAATTCATTGGTAAAACGCTCTGATGTAATGTAAATAACGCGTTTACTAGAATCTTTCGACTGAATTGAATTGCCGATTGATTGAAGGAGGTGTGTTTTACCAAGGCCGACGTGGCCATAGATAAACAAGGGGTTGTATATTTTACCAAGATTCTCACTTACAGCCACACAAGCTGCTTTTGCAAGCTCATTATGCTCACCAACCACAAAATTATCAAAGGTGTAGCGTTTATTGAGGTTTGACTTACCTTGAGGGGTAGAGTCTTTTGCAAATGCCTGCCCTTTTGCAGCGGCATTTTGACCTGATTCAACAACCTTAGCCTCTACAGAGACTTCTTTTTCGGCTTGTTGGGAGTGAACGTGTGATTGTGGGTTATACACGCTACAACTCATCCCTGAAACAGAAGGTTCAATTTCTCGCAATGCATTGAGGATGTAGCTCTGATACTTGTTTTCAAGCCATTCCTTAGCAAAACCATTCGGGACCCCAATGACGATGTGATTATTATCCGCAGAAAGAATGGCAGTATTCTTGAACCAAGTGCTAAAATTTGCTTTTGAAATAGAGAGTTCAATCGAAGTAAGGGATTTTTGCCATAAATCTTCGTGCGTCATAGAAGTCTTCTTTAATAATCACTAGGTAAGACAAATTATACCACCTCGACACAAGACAGCGTAATAAGCGTGTTTGTAACATGTTCATAACATGTGAATAATTTGAAGATTGTATAAATACACAGAGAAAGTATATCAAATACAAAGAAAAAGAGATTGACTTATTCCCTTTCGCATGATAAAGTATCTAAACGTTACAAATCTGTCAACCTATTGTATGAAAAGAACATATCAGCCCAAGAGTCGCAAAAGATCGAGAGTGCATGGATTTCTCGCCAGAATGGCCACAAAGACTGGGCGCGCAGTTATCGCAAGACGCAGAAAAAAGGGTCGCGCTAAGCTTTCCGTGTAAGAAACCCATCACAATGCTAAAAAAAAAGCATCGTCTACATCATGCCAGCGACATTCAAAGCCTTCTCAGGCAGGGTCGGCGCATAAAAGTCGGTGACTTTTTTTTGTTTATAAAAAAAGGTAATGGCCTTGGAAATTCTCGCTACACAGTGATTGTTGGGAAAAAATTCTCACCCTTAGCAACTGCTAGAAACAGGCAAAAAAGGGTCTTGAAGGCAGTTTTGCAAGAAATTGAAAAAAACGTCGAAAAGCAGGTGCAATGTGATGTGATTATCATGTGCACAAGTAAGGGAAAGGTGCTATCATATAAAGACGCTAAAAATAGTATTTTACCTGTATTTAAAAGAAATTGTGGCATATAGTGTTCTTTTTGATACAATCCATAGCCACTAGAATTGATCGGTTTACATACAGCAGTAAATCCACACCAGACGCAGGAAAAACGATTATTAATCATATATATTCACATGGACATTCTCATCGCCTTATTTTACCAGCCACTATATAACGCACTCATATTTCTCTACGGTCTACTATGGAACGATTTAGGACTCGCTATTATTATTTTGACAATTCTCATTAAGCTTGTTCTTCTGCCGATGTCTAGAAAGCAGATTTCATCGCAAAAAGAGATGCAGGAGATTCAGCCAAAAATCAAAGAATTACAAGAAAAACACAAAGGAGATCGAGAGAAGATCGCCCGTCAGACAATGGCGTTATACAAAGAGCATGGCATAAACCCAGCTGCAGGATGTCTGCCACTTATCGTTACGCTTATTTTCTTCTTTACTTTATTTACAGTCATTAGAAACTTGGCGCAAAGGGATGAATTCATGACAGATCAATCAATTCTGTATCCTTTTGTCCCTTATATTGAGAAAATCAATGAGGTTTCAGGTGGATTTCTACAGCTCGGTGTGGCAAATCCAATACTTGCTGTACTTACAGCAGTTGCATCGTATTACCAGATCCGTATGATGCA
>CALHMM010000103.1 GCA_938034715.1 Minisyncoccota bacterium | reverse complement strand
GATGAGTTCCACAAAACTGATAAGCGGAAGAGAAATTCCAGTTCAATCCGATTTAACCAGCTACAAAAGAGTTAAGATTTTAGTAAGTGATGTAATTCCTGATCCAAATCAACCTCGTACGTATTTCGATGGAGCAGCTGCAAGGGAGCTTGGGCAGTCAATAAAAACGGAGAAGCAAAAGGATGCAATCGAGGTCACTCCGCCAAATGCTCAGGGAAAGTATATGATATGTGATGGTGAGCGACGTTGGCGAGAGCATGTTGAATCTGGAGAAAAGTACATCGTGGCGGATATTCGCGAAGATCTCGTCGATGGCTTGGACCGTCATCTTTCGGCATTTACATCAAATCTGCATCAAGATCCAATGATCCCACTTGATACTGCAAGGGCGCTCAAGAGGCAAAAAGATGAAAGGGATCTAACGATTGCAGAGCTCGCAGAGCTAGTTGGTATGAAAGTCTCAACGATTAATCGTCATATGCACTTGGTTAGACTTCACCCTGATGTGGCTGAATGTACTCGTCCTGATACTGAGAATGATCGCCAACTCTCATTTGATGGAGCCGTGCGAGTTTCTCAGAAAATTGCATTTGAAGATCAGGTAGAATTCCTAAACACCGTATCAGAAATTGCAGCAGCGCGACGACGTCATAAGCCGACAATGAGGGATGGCATTCCACGTGAAATACTTATGGAGCAGATCGCGTTTTACGAGAAAGAAAAAAACGTCGTAAAGAAAACGCCAAAGCCAAGGGAAAAAAAAGAAAGGGATACTACTGAAGAAGATGATTCAAAAAGTCTCATAGCATTGATCGAAGCTGCAGGACCTTTCTTACTCGCAATCGATAATGTTTTCGACGAAGCAACTCCAAAAGCGATAAGGGATTTCTACTTAAGACTTGCCTCAAGTGAACGGGATGCTCTGAAGCAATCAATGGATCAAATGTGTGCTATTGATGAGATTATCGAAAAATTCTTTGCAGCCGCTGATGATAGTATCACGCCTCATGTCGGAAGCAGCTTAACAGATCAAAAGAAAGAGACGTTCAAAAGAACGCTCGAAACAATTGCTCAACTACGAAGCATTGTCTATAAAAAATCATAGTGACTGTTGTTATGAAACCGCAAACTCTCAAAGAAGGGGTGCGGTTTTTAGTTTACAAATCATAAGTTTTGTAATATGGTAAAGACTCAGACAGCCATAGGAGAATCGAAATGGCGACTTGCCCAATGTGTGGAGGCGTCGGATGTTCAAGTTGTAAGGGATGGAAGTGGAAAAAAAGTTTAGTGAATTTTTGGAAAAAATTTACAAACTAGATAAATATCAGATGTATCAACATCTTTCACAGGAGCGGACATTAAGTGCCGCTCCCTTTTTAATGCTGGAGTATCTTCACCAAAAGGTTCGCATTAGATATCGATCCTAAATGTGAAAGTCGCGACACTGACAACGATGGAAGTATTAGGTGCACATAGCAAGGATTAATCAAAAACAACAAAAGACACATTATTCATGTGCAGTGCAATTACAAGCGCGATGGGTGTAGTACGGTAAAAGATTTGTAGTCGTATAGACACGTCAAAATGGAGGCTTCTAGTATCAACAGGGATAACTTATAAAGTATATATAAAAAGTTGATGTATAATAGTATAAATACATACATCAAAAAAAACTATGAAATTTTCGCAAAAGGCTACGTTAGTAATGATCGCCTTTTTTTCTTTTCTATCAATGCCTGGCGCGGTCTATGGAGCTACTCCAATTGTAGATACTACAATTGAGCTGCGAAAAACTGGGTCTGAGCCATTTAACACAAGTGACGGCGATGATGACTGTGCTGATGGCAATACCTTTGATACGAGTAAAATCTTCTTTGATGGTTCAGCTATTGAGGATGGTGATGATGGTATAGGTCACGATGGTAAAGATACTTGTGCAGACAATGATGTGGTTCGGCTTGGCGACTCTATCACGTACAAAGTAGAAATTTCAGTGAACGATTCTGATGTAGACTTTTTAACTTCGACAGTAACACTTGATCCATATGATCAGTCAACGCAGCTGCCAGATGCAGCAGGGACAATCCATCAGGAATGGATCACGATACCTTCTGGATGCGAGACAGATCCACTATTAGCAACACCTGTCTCAGAATTACTTGACAATACGGGCGACGGATATAACGAGACACTTTTTTGCAATATGGGCTTTGCAAGGGAGGGCACAAATAAGGTATTTTTCCCAGCATCCAAGGTGATCGGGACCGCAACTGATGGTTCAAAGGCCACACTCAATGACTCCATCCTTGGAGCAAGTGTCAGTGCGGAGGGTATCTCCAATTCTGATTCAACTGGCAACAATGGGACATCAACTACAGAATCTGATGGCCCTGCAGAAGCGCTCGTGACTGCTGATTTCCGCGTAAATCTTATCAAAGAGATGGTGGGGTTTGGCTTTGATGGTGACGGTAATCCGATCTGGCCGAAATTGGATGAAAAGCCAGGGCCTGGTGGTGAGGAAGGATATTTGGCAAAGTTTGATGTAAAGGCTGTCTATCAGAAAGGGTCAATGATTGCAGACTCCGAAGATGAATTGGTAGACACAGATGAAGATGGTTTTTTCTATGATGCAGATTTCGACATCTTGGATATTTTCACTGATGACAATACGCTCAACGATGCAGCGCTTTCGTCAGGGGCATTACTCTACACTTGGGACAGTGCACAGCCTGCATGTACATTTAATGGAGATAATGGAGTTGGAGCAACACTGACATGCACACAAACTGATTACCCTGTCGATTGGTCTGGTCCATCGTTTATCTCAGATGGATTTGATGATCCAAATTTTCATATTGACCTCGACAATATCGATACACGAGACCCTGATGGAGATGGCACGCTTTTCAATGCCAGAATCCATCTCTGGATTCCAAAAGCGGATGTAGAAAGTCACCCAACATGCGGTGATGGGGCTTGTCAGTATTTCCATATCAACGAAGCACAAGCGCTAGACATAACAGCAGAAGAGCCAGCTGAGTTTGCTCCAGTTTCCACAGAAGATGCCAGTGAGAATAATCTGGACAACTATGGAGCAGGTAATGAGCCAGGCGGTGTCGGTAGTGCTGATGAACACACGGCAAATAGTGATAATATCACAAATGGTCTACTGCTTGTGTCAGATCCTGGTGTGTGGACCTATCGAAAGACCTTCCAAAGGACTACTGATTCAACAGCAAATCTCATACCAAAGATCGCAGAGCAGCTTCGTGCAAAAGGGGAAGAATTTCCTGTTGCTTTGCTGCTATATGACTATCGACTCATCGACGGAGGAAAATCACAGATCTGTGACAAGATCGACACCACTCAATATGAATTTACAGGCGTACCCACTTGGAATCAATGGCCAACATACCCAAGTCTAGACAGTAATCTTGTAGCCTTGTGGTATGATGTCGGACCGACAACGCGCTACCCACGACCTACGCAAAATAACCCAAGTCTACGTATTTGGGGTGGGACAGAGCCAGATAACATATTGTTATTTGCAGACGCGCAGTCACAAACACAATCACTCTATTCAGCAGTGCCAAATGGAACAGGTTCACTTGCTGATCTCGACACTGCAACGTGTGAAGATGATGTAGACGGCGTCGGAGGAGTAGTAATTATGGACAGCGCTGGCAACTTAGTTGATGAAAATGGCACGCCTACTACAGGCACACCGGATTGGTATGAGGATTACACCATGGTACCACCAGCTGGAGATGGCACAAGCGGAGTAACAAAGATTCGATTTCAGTACATCTACGATGCAGCATGGATCACTGCTGAACATGAGGCGTTCGGTGGAAGTGGACATCAAAACGTCTACGCAGGACAACTTTATAACCTCAAAGTACGTGAAGATGCTACTGGGTACGGTGCAAAGAGCTATATGCCGAACTATGCAGACGCGCGTCGCTCAGAAAACACAGACAATAACACCTGGACTGCATGGCAAGATAATGCGACAGATGCAGTGCAAGATCCTACAAATGTTTCATTTGGGTACAATATTTATTCAGCTGATCGAAATATACTTGTGCCCTCGGGTATTTCAGTGGGTAAAAAAACAGTTCCAGAGGGATTGAAAGTTGTCCGAGGTGGAGATATTGTACAATTTGAGATCATACCTACTGTTTTTGGTCTGTGGGCTGACACGCAGACTAGTACTCTTACAGACAATTTGCCACCAGGTACAGATTATATAGGCGGATCCGAAGAATTCAGTATAGATGGAGGCACCACGTGGATGGATTATGCAACCTATCAAGCCTCTTCACCTGACGTAACACTAACAAGTGCTGGCACACCAAGCGCTCAGGACCCTATTGTCTGGTCGTTTGGTTCTCTGGATGCTGGCGATCAAATGCCGCGAATTCGCTATAAGGTCTTGGTTGATCCAACGTTGACAAGTGGAAATTTCAAAAATACAGTGACATTTAGTTCTCCAAATATCGCTGCTGATAAACTAACTATCGATACCGATGATGATGAGGTGGGAGATACAGGGGACGGTGTAGGGGATGATGTTTTTGCAACATACAAACTTACCATTTTGCCAAAGTACGGCTTTGACGTTCTCAAGCAGGTAGGTAAAGAAGTTTACAACGTTAATGAAAGTTTCATCTTTGATCTTACCTATAAAAACCTCGGGAGCGAAACATATAC
>CALHMM010000102.1 GCA_938034715.1 Minisyncoccota bacterium | reverse complement strand
AAGGATAAACAAGAGACACAGCTAGACGCAGCATTTATGTCAGATCGTGGACTTTCAGAATTTCTAGACGCACGTATTGTAGTGTGCAGCGATATCGTACTATGTAACAAAAAACGAAAAACAATTTTTTTAGCAACGCGTAAACATAAACCAGCGGAAGGACCCTGGGTCATAGGAGGACAAAGCAAAAGAGGTGAGACAGCTCATGAGACAGCGCTGCGGAGACTCAAAGCAGAGACATCTCTCGAAATTGAAGATAATCAACTAGAGTTTCTGGGAATAATAGAAACAATATGGTCGTACAGAGCAGAACCAGAGCAATCAAGTGGACGACATGATCTCTCTCGCATTTTTGCTCTCGAGATCACAGATGAGCAAAGAGAGCTAGTAGTAAATAACCTAGATGAAAAAGAGTATGAGTTTAGCGATGGGCTCAAAGAGTACACTCGTGAGGAGTTAGTTTCTGGCGGTGTCCGTCCTTGCTTGATTGACTACTATGATGCAATTTTTAGCAAATAATTCAAAACAAAAAAACTACGTTCGAGTAGTTTTTCCATATCTTTATGATCAATCTAGTGGTTTCCGTGGCGCTTGTTCTTGTGAGAGCTGAGGATCGACAGTGTCATTAAATAGCAAGGCGCAACGTTCAATAATTTGCGGATCATCAACCTGCTCCAAAGTGATACCACTCTCTTCACAGCGCCTATGCGTCAGGTCACTCTGACCTGGGTCACGCGCTCCATATATCACATGAGTGATACTTGCTCCAGCAATTGCACTGACACAGTCCACAAACTGTCCACGAACACGTAGCGAGCAAGGTTCAAGTGTGCAATACAGCACCACGCCTTCAGTTGACTGTTCAAAGTTATTCAAAAGAACATTTTCAGCATGCTCATCACCATCATCAGAACTTGCAGCACTTGCAATAATCTCACCGTTACGCACCAAACAGGCAGAGACTACACCACGCGGGTCCTTGGAGGTTTGGGCTACAGCAAAAAGTTCTTCAAATATATCCTGATGATTCATAGTTGCCATACTAAACCAAAAGACAACTTCCGACAAGTAGCTGGGCAGAAAAAAGGCAGTCTCAACTCAAAGCTAAATTTCCAGAAGTGACGATGCTTCAATTCAAATCAATCTTCTTTCCGTGAAATTTCTGATGAATTTCCCTGAGTCCTTTGTCTGTAACATGTGTGTAGATCTGCGTAGTAGTAATATTCTGATGACCAAGTAATGCTTGGACACTACGGATGTCAGCACCGTTTTGTAGTAGGTCAGTAGCAAACGAGTGACGTAGTGTATGTGGGTGAACTTCTTTGACGATACCAGCCCTAGTAGCGTACTTTTTTACTGCTCTTTGCACGCTACGAGATGTCAGGCGTAGGGAAGAATTATCAGCGTCAGGGTTGGTTCCGACCTTAAATCTGATGAACAGCGCAGGGTCGATATCGGTACGTCTGTCTATATATCGCTCAAGTGCTATTTTCGCAGTTTCAGATATAAACACAATCCGGACTTTACCTCCCTTACCGCGGATGCTAAATTGTTGTTTTTCGAGGTTGATATGTTCTCGGTCCAAACTAACCAATTCACTCACGCGTAGTCCAGTAGAAAAAAGTAGTTCTAGAAAAGCGCGATCCCGTAAGCTAGCAATGTCGTCTCCGTTTGCACTGGAGAGAAGTCTCTCGACTTCTTCGGGGTCGAGAAAGTCCACTTGCTTTGTGGGATTTTTCCCCACGTCTATCTTCTCCGCACTAAGTGATTTAACATCTCTCTTGGCAAGGTATTTAAGAAATCCACGTACAGCAATAACGTGGTAATTCTGTGTGCTCGCACTCAACTTCTCTTGCTTTGCATTACCATTAGCCAAGCGATTGAGGTATAGGCGGTATTTCCGTACAATGTCTGATGTAATGGCTTCAGGATTCTCGACCCCATGCTGCTTAGAGGCATATCGCAAAAAACGAGTGATATAGCGGTCATAATTTTCCACAGTAAGAAGACTACGATTTTTTTCGATCTCGAGGTACTCTTTATACTCTTTTAGATAGTTTTCCAGTAAGGATAACGTCTTTTTTTGCATCATCATTTTTACATTATGAATGTATTGTAGCATGATGAGATAATCACATATTTAATTGACAATACAGTCATTTGTAGCTACTATTGACAAACAAAATATCAAGCTAGTGGCATCAAAATGCATACGAAATTACTGATTCCACACGAGTCTTTCTAAGTTGTAATACAACGACTATCGATCCCCAGAACAATTTTCTAGAAAAAATAAGAAAATCCTTCCTCAAGATTGGTGCAGTGCTCTATAGTGCTGAGCGCCTGATCCTGACCCTGATAAGGGGACAGCTATTTTTTCGATTAGGTAGATTTGTCCGCAGCAATGGAAGTCTAAGTGCAGTAATTGCGATTTCGTTTTTTGTAACGTCAACAAACCTTTTTGCAAAATACGACACAGACTCTGCTGTCGGGTATTGGGCTAGACAAGCAAACCAAGCTAAAATTACATCCAGTAATCAAGCTGGCGGTGATAGTTTCTTAGGACTTGATGAAATCGATGGCGCAACAGCACAACTCGCACTCGGCGCAGACGCGCAAACACGTAGAGACTCAACCATCTTAGGAAGTAGAGCAGTCAATAATGACGATCTCGTAATCGATAGTTCAGACTTGTTTGCATACGGAGTAAATACACAAGATGGGGAGCTAACTGATGAAGTAGAGATTTACACCATACAAGAAGGTGATACCCTGGGAAGTGTTGCGGAAACAAAAGGGGTAAGTGTAAATACGCTCCTATGGGCAAATGATATCGCCGACAGCAATGAGATATCACCAGGTGACACAATTTTTATCTTGCCAATAACAGGTGTGAAGCATAAAGTAAGGAACACAGATACGCTTGATTCCATTTCGCAAAAATACAAAGCAGACAAGGCTGAGATACTCGCGTTTAATGGCTTACCTGCAAACGGAGAGTTAAAAAGTGGACAAGAGATCATCATTCCTGATGGCGAAATAGCTCCTCCTCCACCAAAACCAAAACCAATCATCGCGAAGAGAGAATATGAGTCATCATTTGCGCCAATCACAGGCTCTTCGAGTGCTTCCAAGGGAAGTTACGCTCACCCATTGCCAGGATCAGTTAAAACACAAGGACTTCACCCTACAAATGCTGTCGACCTCGCTGCTCCGATGGGCACAAAAGTTTACGCAGCAAAGAAAGGGAAAGTTACAAAAGTTTTGGGGAGCGGTTGGGGTGGAGGATACGGAAAGCACATTGTGATCACTCATTCAGATGGAACGATTACTCTGTACGCACACCTTTCGTCGATCGGTGTAAATAAAGGTGACTCTGTGAAAAAAGGAGAGGCCATCGGTCGAGTGGGAAGTACCGGTCGATCAACAGGGCCACACCTTCACTTTGAGATACGTGGTGGCCCACGAAATCCATTCTAGATAAGCAGGTAAAACAATGATCGACGAAGGATCCACTCGTGCATTGATCAGTGATAAATCTATAAGGGGGATCACCGCAATCATTGGCAAGCAAAAAACCGTAGAATACTCTACGGTTTTTTGATCTTTATGGTAACAGTAATGGCTAGTTACTCCATTCTTCTTGTCTTTCAAAAAGAATATCATGCATCTCCCAAAATTTTCCTTGCAGGGCAGCTGCCTCTGTCGCCTTAGCTGCAGCTTGTGCATAGCGATGGATCCCAACGAGTGGGAAGTGCTTATAAACGAGTGCTACGCCCTCTGGATTGCCATCGAAATATTCTTTAAGGCCTGG
>CALHMM010000101.1 GCA_938034715.1 Minisyncoccota bacterium | reverse complement strand
CAAGTGAAATTGTAGGTCTAGTATACAGGATTCCAGCAAAAACTCAAGAAAGTAGCGACATGATCATCTTTATTGTCATAGCACTATAAATGACTGTCACTTTTTCAAAACGGCGAAATACTCTATACTAGACAACACAACAATTCAACGCATAATATGCATATTCTACCGATCACGACACGCACACTTACACCACCCAAAGATGATGTATTTGATGTTTTGGATGAATTTATCGATGATCTCCGAGATGGCGACATTCTTTGCATTACCTCAAAAATCCTCGCAATTCACCAGGGTCGCTGTATCCCACTAGAAGATGCCCCCGACAAAGATGCACTGATCAAAAGCGAAGCGGATATTACACTCCCCCGCAATCTCACACCAGGAGAACACGCCATGCACACGATGACAGATGGAAATCTCGCAGTTGGCGCTGGCATCGACGCAAGCAATGGAAACGGGCACTACATCCTCTGGCCAGAGGATTCATCTGCAGCAGCACGAGAGATCCACAAGCACCTCACCAAAAAATTTGAAATCAATGACCTCGGCATAATAATAACTGATAGCCACTCAGTTCTACTACGCTACGGCGCTGTCGGGTACGCTATCGGTGCGTACGGGATAGCCCCACTCCAGGCATATGCTGGAACCAACGATCTCTTCAATCGGAAACTTGTCTACGAACAAGCAAATATCCTGGATAGTCTCGCAGCTGCAGCAGTTCTCACCATGGGCGAAGGAGGCGAATCCAAACCACTGTGCATCGTAAGAGATGTACTACAAGTCACATTCGACACGCAAGCAGAATTTACAGATCTCCAGATCCCTCTTGAAGATGATATATACTATCCATTTTTAAAGATCTTCAAGCAATACGCCAAGTCGTCTGCCACACAAACAGATAATAAATAAGCGCACTAAGCACCTTCTTATGCCTACACACAACACGATAAACTACATCGAACTCCCTACGACAGACATTCCAGCTACGAAAGAATTCTATAGCAAACTCTTTGGTTGGTCATTTACCGACTGGGGGGAGCACTACATCAGCTTTGGTGGAGCGGGTATCAGCGGGGGCTTTGACGCCAGCGGTGAAACAAAGCCTACAGATGACGGTCCAAAAGTCATCCTCTACAGCGATGATCTCCAAGCCACCAGAGATGCAATTCAAAAAGCTGGCGGCATCATCACAAAAGACATCTATTCTTTTCCTGGTGGAAAGAGATTCTATTTCACAGATCCAAGTAGCAATCAACTAGCTGTCTGGGGCCAATAACTTCAGTAAAAAACGCTGTGAAACCCTACTGCACCATTTCCCACCAACGTTCGCGTGGTTCGTGCTTTCCAGGCACAACGCTCTCACCAATGCGAGGTGTGACAAACTTCAATCCATTTTCGATGGCACTTCTCGTAAATCGTTCAACAGGATCGTCCCATTGGTGCATCGCCAGACGAAACGAACTCCAATGAATCGGCATCGTAAGCTTTGCGCCAATATCTTTGATAACCTGAACTGTTTGCTCTGGCTTCATATGAACACCAGGCCATTGATCATCGTACTGACCACATTCAATCATAGCAAAATCAAAACCACCAAATTTCTGACCAATAGATTTAAAAATCTCTGGATTATATCCAGAATCACCGCTGAAAAAAACATTCTGATCATTTCCTTGAACAACCCAAGATGACCACAGTGTGGCATTTGAGTCACCAAACTTTCGCCCAGAAAAATGCTGCGATGGTGTCGATGTAATCGTCAAATCTCCAATCTTCGTCTTTGCCCACCAGTCAAGCTCAACAATCTTGTTGGGAGCTACACCCCAACGAAGCAAATGTGCACCGACACCAAGCGGCACAACAAACGTACTGACACGGTCCTTGATCTGAGTAATGGTGCCATGATCCAAATGATCATAATGATCATGAGAGACAACTACCACATCGATACGCCCCAAAGAGTCAGTCGCAAGTGGCAAGCCTGCACCATATCTTTTGACACCAAACCATGAAAGAGGACCAGCAACAGATCCGAGCATCGGGTCAAAAAAAACTCTCTTTCCAGCAACTTCCAAAAGCATAGCAGAATGACCAAACCACGTTGCAATAATTCCCCGATCCCCAGATACCTGTACTTTATCAAAGTACTGCTTTGGCAACTTCACAAGCGGCAGTCGATCACGAGGAACATTACTACGATCAGTAAGAAATCGTAAAAACGAAGAAAAACGCACTTTGGAAGAAGGCGCATCATAAGAATTACAAAATCTCCCAGCGTTGTACTGAGGTGAAGTTTGGATCTTCTTCAGAGACCCGCCTTTATAACGCCCACCAAAAACGGCTCCATATCGTATAAACGCCCAGACACCCAAACTAATAATCCCCACTAAAATAATTACTATAGTCACAATGTGCTTTAAAAATACCTCAAACAACCTCTACTGCTTTACTTCAATCACTTTTTTACCTCCCGGCATAAAAGGTTGCAAGACTTCAGGAATTTTTACGCTACCATCTTCCATTTGAAAATTCTCCAAAATTGCAATCAACGGCCGCACAGATGGGAGAACTGTATTGTTGAGCATGTAAACATGCTTTGTTGTACCATCCTCATCTTTGTAACGAGCATTAAGCCTTCGCGATTGCCAGTCCAAGAAATTACTTGCACTCCCTGTCTCACCCCACCGATCAAGGCCAGGCATCCATGCTTCCAAATCAAACATTCTGTACTTCCCTGCACTCATGTCTCCAGTACATATAACGAGCTTACGATATGGCAATCCCAGCTCACGATGCACTTCCTCGGATATACCGACCATCTCTTTTTGCAATTCCTCAGTAACATCGACGTCAGCAGGTGCGATCACCACTTGTTCAATCTTCATAAACTCATGCACGCGGTACAGTCCAGTCGTATCTCTACCATGACTACCAATCTCACTACGATAGCACTGGGAGAAACCGCAAAGCTTCAGCGGAAGATCTTTATGATCCAATACCTTATCAGCGTAATATGCAAGCAAACTTGGCTCCGACGTCCCAACAAGATATTTCGTAGAACAACCACAGCTCCCATCAGCACAATCCTGCTCACAACCATCAATTTGATAAATCTCGTCGATATCAGCATCATATTTCATCCCTTTGAAGTATCCAGTACCAAAAAGCGCACGCTCCTTCACAATCGTCGGCGGAATCATCATCGTAAATCCTTTACTTACCATTTTTTGCGCTGCGTACATCATCAGAGCCATAACGATCTCAGCTCCCTCATTTTTCAAATAGTATCCTCTATATCCAGAAATCTCAGCTCCCTTTTTGAAATCGACTATATCCAGCATCTCTGCAAGTTCGACGTGTGTTCGCGGCTCAAAATCAAATTTTGGCTTTTCACCTTTTTCATAAGCGACAACATTCTCGTCTTCGCTAACACCAACTGGCACATCATTTGCTGGTACAGTAGGCACACTAACCATCAATTCCATGTATTTGCTAGTAATCTCGCGAAGCTGCGGCGCCTTAATCTCAAGCTTTGATTTAATTTCCTTGCCTTTACTAATTGCCTCAGCCCGACCAACATCATTTTTCGCTGCCTTAATAAGATCGTTGATGTCGTTTTTCATAGACTGGAGAGACTCGACTTCCTGCATCAGACGCACCCGTTCCTTATCCACACTCAAAAGAGCAGAAATATCTATGTCAATATTTTTGTCTTTGGCTGCTTGTTGGACCGCATCAGCATTTTCTCGTATATACTTAATATCTAGCATTGTAGTAGTGTTAAAACTTTTGAAGCTTCATTTCACGAAATAGAGCCATGGTTACTAGTATATAATACTGCAAGCCACAGAGCAATCAGCACTTTATCTAGGTTTCCATTTCTCCCGTAAATACATCGGCAATGCGCCCAAACTTACCAAAAGCTGCAATATCCTTGAGAGGATAACGATTGCCACACAAGCACTCACCGAAACACCCAAAAAACCAAAAAATACGATATATGCAGACTCCTTGAGCCCAATGTTTCCTATACTAACTGGCAGTGTTGCGATAATACTTACCACAAAAATCACACTCAAAAAACCAAAAAATGAAATATCAACCCCAATAGAAAGAAACAGCATGTAGTTTGAAAGAGCCACACCACAAAAAGCAAATACCGCACTCAAACAAAAAAGTTGGACACTGCGGCCATTGTTAAAATACATTTTAACCATGTCTTGCTCACCGACTAACGAAGAAATTTTTTTCTTCACAGTAGCAGGGAAAATGTGATAAATACTATTCAGAACACCTAGGCGATAAAGTGCGATACCGATAACCAAGAAGGTAAAAATACAAAGCAAAAAAGCAAAAACACGCAAAATCGGTTCAAAAAGCCCAAAGATCAAGAGAAAAATACCCGAAGAAAAAAGAGCCAGTACAAAGATCGTCAATAATCCAGAAAGTCGATCAATAGCCACACTAGAAAAACCCACAAGTCCATGAGCTGACGGATCTTGCCGACGCAACGCAAGTGAGCGATATGAATCCCCACCCACAAACGACGGTAAGAAATTATTGATAAATGCACCCATCAAATACTTCTTAAAGTAAAAAGTAACCGGCAAATCAAACCCCTCCCATCGTGAAATAACACCCCACTTATAAGATGACAAGAACAATCCAACAATATGAAAAACCACAAACAGACCAACATACACAGGTGATGCTTCACGCAAATACATCACAACCTCTACCCAATCAGTGATGTACACAACTAATCCCAACAAAAAAACAAACGCTAAAACTTTTGCAATCTTAGAAATCTTAAGTCGTTCATCTTTTGTTTTTTTAAGAAACATGTGAATTCAATCAAATACTTTTATAGAGATCTACATAAGCGCGAGCAGCATTTCCCCACGATAGATTTTGAGCGATCTTAAGAGATTCTTTTCCCATAGATTCACACAGCGATGGATTCTCAATAATTTTTTCGAGCTTATGCGCTATATCCTCACCATCAGCAAATTTGATGATATATCCATTTCTGTTATCTATAACGAGTTCAGCGCTTCCTCCAGTTGGAGTCATCAATAGTGGCAAACCACTTGCCAATGCCTCCAACACATTATTACTCATACCTTCGTTAAGTGATGGCATTAGAAACACATCAGCCTGCTTATACATCTCAGGAGCCATTTGCTTTGTATAATACCCAGGAAAAGCGATATCGTGATGCACACCAAGGGCTTGCGCCTGACCTTTAAGCTTACGCATCACACCACCATCACCACCAGCAATAATCATGCGAACATGAGGGTACTTTTCATGTAGCAGCGTAAAACCATCAATTGCATCGTGAAATCCTTTTCTGTACGTCAAACGCGCAGCACACAGAATCACAAAATCCCTCTTTCTATCATGAATCGAACGTCTACCAGGTGAAAATGATGTTGTATCAATCCCATTAAAAATCTCATGAAATTTTTGATTCTTCGCTGAGCTTTGCGCTAGTATGGTAAGCCCCCTGCTGTTGGTCACCACGTGTGACGCCTGCCACCAGATCAAACGAATAAATGGTGTCAAGAAACGGTACAGCATCACAAATCGCTCGCTATAACCTGGTACATCTGCGCCGCGAAGCGAAACGATATAAGGAAGTCGATGAAAGATCTTAAAGTAAAGAGAAATTGCGCCACATGGTATACCAAAAAAACTATGCGTGAAATCATAATCATTTTTTTTTGCAAGCTTCCGTCCAAAGAGCAGCGCTCTCCAAGCGTAAATCAGCAACTCTTTTTGTGATTGATAATTAAGATTATCATCATTTTTACCAATGGGTATCCGGTAGATAGTAATGTTATCACTCAACGAAATAACTTCACTCTCACTTCCAAGAGAACTCGTCACCAAATCAATATGTAAATCACTGTATGCTGGGTCATTCTTAAAAACCCCAAAGAGTTGCTCTGTGGCATTTGCCGCTCCTCCTCCTAGTGGCGGATACTCGTAGTTGAAAAATAAAACTCGCATGAAATAATTTTATAACTTGTGTCACGCCAAATATTCTAACAACCACTACACAAAAAGCCTACAAAATATCTCCACGTCCGATACTGAGATAACTAAACCCGAGATCACCCATCTCTTTGGGGTCATAGAGGTTGCGCCCATCTACAATAACTGGACTAGCTAGCAATTCTTTCATCTTCTCAAAATCAGGTGCACGAAATTGTTTCCACGGTGTAGCGACAATCAACCCATCAGCTCCTTTCAAAATGTCATATTCATTAGCGCCATATGAAACATCTTTCGATTTTCCTACCTCTGTGAACTCTTTAAAAGTTCCCATTGCCTCTGGATCATACACACTCACGTGGGCACCTGCCAGCAAAAGCTCTTGCACGATTACTCCTGCAGGTGATTCGCGGACATCATCTGTTTCCTCTTTGAAAGCCAAGCCCCAGACAGCGAAATGCTTACCTGTAATTTTGCCATCATAAAAATTAAGAATTTTCTGCACAAAAAAATGTGGTTGCTTCTTATTTACAGCCTCAACGCTACGCAATAATTCTCCCTCTAGTCCATGCTCCTTCGACGTTTTGATCAATGCTTGAACATCCTTTGGAAAACAGGAGCCCCCATATCCTGGACCTGGATAGATAAAATGTTTTCCAATCCGCGGGTCACTACCAATACCGACACGTACCTGCGTTATATCAGCACCGACCTCTTCAGCGAGTCGAGAAAGTTCATTCATAAATGAGATTTTTGTCGCCAAAATTGAATTAGCAGCGTATTTGGTAAGTTCAGCACTAGGACGATCCATAAAGATCAGTCGATTCTCCTGACGCATCAAGGGTTTATATAAGGCCGTAATGATATCGCGAGCCCTCTCTGACTGCGTACCTACAATTATGCGGTCAGGCTTTTGAAAATCGGCAACTGCGCTCCCCTCCTTAAGAAACTCAGGATTTGATACTACATCATACTCGATGCTTTTGCCACGAGACTCAAGAACTGCGTCAATGGCCTCTTCAACTTTTTCTCCAGTACCTACTGGCACAGTTGACTTTGTAATAATCACTTTGTAAGAGTTCATATACTTTGCCACACTTTGCGCGACAGCGATAACATACTGCAAGTCTGCACTACCATCTTCCATAGGAGGCGTCCCGACAGCACTCATAATAATATCACTATGCGCAACCGCTACTTCCACATCAGTTGTAAAACTAATTCGTCCTTGTTTTACATTCTCGACCAAGAGTTCTTGCAGCCCTGGTTCATAGATCGGGCACTCTCCCGCAGTAAGCTTACGAATCTTCTCCTGATCTATATCTACACAGATGACTCTATGACCTATATCAGCCAGGCAAACTCCACTCACAAGCCCCACATAACCCGTACCAAAAATCGTAACTTTTTTCATACCCACTAAGAAAGATAATAATAAATGGAGTAACGGAACTCACGCATCTCTAGTAATAGCTCACTAGTCACGTTTCGAAATCTCCTTCGTTGTATAATTCATCCGACCACGCATCTTATAATAATTTTTCATAACCATATCTGCAAGTAATCCAAACACAAAAAATTGAACACCAAGCATAACCAAAAATACGCCCATTAAAGGCCAGATGCGATCGGAAAGTGATTCACCTAAGAAGATTTTTACATATGCCATCCACACAAGGATAAGGGAACCAAGGGATATCAGAATCATTCCTGACCCACCAAAAAAGTGAACAGGTCGCGCTGCATACGAACGCCAAAACCAAATAAATACCATATCCACAAAGCCCTTTACACCGCGCTTCCAATTGTATTTTGTTTCTCCGGCTACGCGTGGGCGATGCGATACTTTCACTTCCGACACTTTCCATCCATCGATCTCTAGAAGTGCTGGTATAAAGCGGTGCATCTCACCAAAGAGATCGACGTCCTTTAGGGCATCTGCCTTGTATGCCTTAAGTGAACAACCGCTGTCATGAATAGAATCTCTTAACAAAATTTTACGCAGTACATTTGCTGTTCGAGAAAAGAAGTGTTTAGTCAAAGTATCCTGACGATCAAATCGCCAGCCTGAAACGACGTCGAAACCCTTATCCATTTCTTCCAATAAAAGTGGGATATCAGCAGGATCATTTTGTAAATCTCCATCGAGAGTTACAATTATTTCACCAGTCGCAGCCTTAAATCCAGCATCAAAAGCAGCAGTCTGTCCAAAATTTTTACGCTGTTGGATGAAAATCAAAGGACGCAGAGACGAACATCGTGAAGCTGTATCATCTGTAGAGCCATCATCCACAAAAATAACTTCAAATGGTCGTTTGAGATTTTCGCAAGATCGCACTATCTTATCGTGCAAAGCCACGACATTGTCTTGTTCGTTGTACAAAGGCACAACCACAGATATTTTCAAATCGGACATGATAAGGATAAAATAAGCTAAAAAATGAGTAACTAAATGCAATGCTGTAATTGTAGGATAAATACACCCATGGCGCAATGGAAAAATCATTACATCCCATGTATACTACAGATATACAAACTAACACATTACCATGAAACCTGACATACCAGCCAAACAACCAAAACAAAACATTTTCCGCTCACGCAAAAATATCCTCATAGCCGGAGTGCTCCTTCTAATGGCAGTAGGAATCATCCTAGCAACAGACAGCGACAAACAAAGTCAACCAAATTACGACAGAGCAAGCGCAATCACGGATGAGAGCTACATCGAAAAGGCTGCGCAACAAGATTTACAAATCCTTGGTACCCAAGGACTACAACGCACCTTTACGCTCTCAAACGAAGAAAACGCAGAATTTTTGCCTGAGGATACCCAACAGCAAGCAGACGCTCCACTTTCAGATTCTGAGATAACGACAGCACCTTCAGAAATAGGCGTACCAGTAGATGTAGAGGAAAAAAAGATCATAAAAAACGGTTTTCTCCACTTCAGTGTTACAAACATCGAGAATGCCGCTGACACAATCGCAAAAATTGCAAAGTCAAATGGCGGAGATATCATGACAAAAGATATTTCAAGCGCAACACAAAGCAATCGATTTGGCTCCATAACAGTTCGCGTGCCTTCAGAAAATTTTGAACAAGCACTTGTAGCTCTAAAACAGATTGCATCAGTCGTACACAATGAATCCACTACATCAAACGATGTTACAGAGCAGTTCATCGACACACAAGCAAGACTTTCCGCTAAAAAAACCCATGAAGGACGCTTGCTAAGTTTTTTCGAAGAAGCCAAAAATGTTGAAGACCTAATCAGCATTGAAAAAGAGCTTTCGCGTGTCCGTGGAGAAATAGAACTTATAGAAGGACGTCTTAATCGACTGGAGAACCAAACATCATTTAGTACGATCACTATAGATCTAAAAGAAGATGCACAATTTGGTGCAAAAAATCAGTGGCGTCCAGGACAAGTCATTAAGGATTCGGCAAACGAACTCGTTACTCGATCACAAAAGCTAATAGACCGCATGATCATTATCTCAATTTCTTCTTTGCCATTGATCATTATCTCATTGATCGGACTTGCCGTAGCCTATACACTCGTAAAAAAACTGATCATTACCTACCTCAATCACACAGACAAAAAAAATCAATAACGCAGGAACCTACGCATCTTATAAAATTAGTACCAAAACATGAAAATACTCATCACAGGAGGCACGGGATACATCGGATCGCACACGGTTGTCGAACTAATCCAAGCAGGACACACACCAATCATCATAGATAGCCTCTCAAACTCACAACAAGAAATCTGCGAAAAAATCGAAGAAATCACAGGCCACAAGCCCCTTTTTGTAAAAGGTAATGTTTGTGATCAAAAAACACTCGATAGCATTTTTGCAGAACATCCGGAAATCGAGGGTGTGATACATTTTGCGGCCTTTAAGTCAATTGATGAATCACTACAAAAGCCTCTAGAATACTATCAAAACAACTTAACTGGTCTGATCGAGTTGTTGCGTAGTATGGACAAAAATAACGTGCACAACATCATCTTCTCTTCATCAGCAGCGGTCTACGGCACCCCCGATGCAAACCCACTAACAGAACAAGCACAAAGAAAAACCGCTACAAACCCTTATGGGAAAACGAAAGCCATCTGCGAAGACATACTTCACGATGTTGCCAAAGCCACGAAACTAAACGCTCTATGCCTACGGTATTTCAATCCCTTAGGGGCACATCAAAGCGCTCTGATCGGCGAAATCCCAGCTGAAATTCCTGCCAATCTCACTCCCTATCTAATGCAAGTTGCCTCTGGCAAACGTCAGACACTGCAAGTATACGGAGATGACTATCCATCACCTGATGGTACGTGCATTCGTGATTTCATACACGTCGTAGATCTCGCAAAAGCACATGTTAAAGCACTCGACTATCTGATCAACACATCGAAACAATCATACGAAATATTTAACGTAGGCACAGGTAAAGGGACAAGCGTCATGGAGCTCATCAAAACTCTTGAAGAGATAACTGGAAAGAAGGTGCCCTACGTCATCAAGGAGCGTCGACCAGGCGATGTTATGGAATGTTTCGCCGATCCCTCATTGATCGAGCAAAAAATGAATTGGAAAGCGCAAAAATCAGTCAAAGAAGCCCTGGAAGACGCTTGGCGATGGGAACAAACAAGGTAATAGTAAAGCCACTTACAAGAGAAAATACTCTCTTATAGAGTCATCGCAATCATGATATAATTCATATGTGAATGAAGAATTTATCTCACTATAAAACTTATAGTAAAAAAGTATTTACCGCATCCTTTATGATGATGCTTTTTTTGCCGTTTACATCAATTGCACAGTCTGATCCGGCACAAAACACAAAAGTGTACCGTTTTTATAGCGACAATTATAGAGCTCATTTTTACACAAACAGCCAAGAGGAAAGAGATCTACTGATCGACACAAACCCGAACTGGTGTTACGAGGGAATTGCATACTATACCCCAACCCAAAAAACTGACACAAAGCCCCTTTTCAGATTTTACTCCCC
>CALHMM010000100.1 GCA_938034715.1 Minisyncoccota bacterium | reverse complement strand
AGAGATGGGGGTAAAAAATGAAGAATTTACAAATGTTGTGAAGCGGCGCATTGATCAGGAATCGCTGAACGTGCCGCACAAGAAAGATATATCCGTGAATGGCGGGGCATTGCTTGAGGAGGATCACGTATTTCAGGTAGGACATACATATCGATTCTACGTTTCAGGAGAAGAGGAGGAAATCACAGTAAAAGGAGTAAAGATTCTTCCAAAATATACTATCGTTAGTGTCGATCGAAGCTTTCCAGGAGCTGGCAAGCTTAGTACGGAAATTTTGTTGAATGATATTAACCAATTTGCTCGTGCTGCAAGTATCGTTGAGAAAAGCAATAGTTCTTCCAAAGAAGGACCGCAAGAAAAACAAGAACCAGAACTAGGCACGCGAGAAGGTGTGAGTAGTAGCCAAACAGAAGAAGTGATTACCTCAGAGAGCTCTGTATCAAATCCTGGAAATTCTTCGACTCAAAAAGGTCCGCAAACACTTGCTGAGCAGCTGGTCGAGTTAAAGCAAGAGACAGAGTTTCGACAAGAGGAGAGGCTGCCAAGTGTTGATGTTACTCATGATGGCGGGGTGTATGAGTTATCTGTTGGTGATTCACTGGGTGTATTTCATGAAGGTAAGAGTGTCGATGTAAAGGTAGTTGGTATCATCGTTGATCCAGATGATCAGAATGATCCGATTTGTGAGCTGCAGGGTATTTCGTGGAGGCCAAAAGTTTCTGAGCTTGTAGAAGCAGTGATAGAGCAAGATGAGCGTGATGAGGAAGCAATGCGCAGTGGTGAAACTTTTGATAGTCATGACTCACTAAAAAAGGGAGAAAAATTTTTATTGTATAATGCTGATAAATCTGTTGTGAATGTAGTCGTCGAAGGATTTGTGCAGCATCCTCGTACATCAGAATTTTATGTTCTGTACAAAGATGATAATGGTCAAGAATTTTCTATGAATGTCGGAGATTTTGAGAAGTCTTCTGGTAACGTTTCAGATGGTGGTGAGAAAGTTTCAGTAGATGACGTGCGTGAGGCTGAGCAAGGTGCAGCAGGCTCTGTGGCAGAAGCTGTCGCCTCTCGTGGAAGTGAGCATTCGGCAGAAGGGACTGGTGAGGCCACGCAACACGTTGAAGATGGTCCAACAAAAGAAGATCGTGATGGTACTTCTGAAGAGTCAAGTGGAAAAAAGGTTCCTGATTCAGATTTGGGAAATAATGCGCCAGAGGATGAGAGTCCTGTTGTGGAGCTGGTTGCTGATGCAAAAGGTGAAGAGCTTCGCTTAGGTGATCAAGTCTTTTATGTTGGTGGGGTTTACGCGCAAAAGGATTATCCTGAGATCAAAGTGAAAATTCAAGGGAAAGGAGGTAAAAAGAGTGGTAAAATATCGTATCTCTACATCAAAGATGGTGTTGAACATGAAGACTCTATGAGTCTTGCAAAATTTGCAGATCTCTATGCTGGGGAAATTGGACAAGAGTCTGAGTCACAGCAGGAGCAAGAATCTGAATCAGGGTCAACAAAAGAGTCCGAGCAAAAGAAGCAAGAGAAAAAAGAGCAACAAGAGCAAGGTGGATCCAACGATCAGACAGAGTCGGCTAAAGAGGACCCACCCAAAGAAAACCAATCACGACAAGATCAACCTAAAGAGAACCAACAGAACGATCAAGGAGAATCAGATGAAGCAAGTGATGGTATAATAGATTCATCAGATAAATCACCTGGCGATACAACTTCTATGTCACACGAAAATTCTCCAACAAATGGAGGTCAAAAAAATCCAGAACATGCTGGCTTCAAAAGTTCTACTGCAGATATTATTGGCGCGCAGATTTTACCTGAGGAATTAAACAATGCGGTTGCTGAATATGCTGCTGCCGGTGGTTTTCAAGAAGGTCAAGCGTCGTTGGATGATCTCGCGACAAAATATGAGACCTGGGAAGACGCCAAACAGTCTGTAGGGAATGACCAAAAGGAATTTATATATAATGGTCAGGTATACGCCCGCCGTGGTAGTAGTAGTGACTTTCATTTGACGGATCGCACGCCAGGCCTTATGGGAGGCTTTGAGAGAGAGCTGCCAGCAGATCGTAAGGCTTCTGAGCCTGCTTTAGAATCTAACAAGGATGCTGATGCTTCCACAGAAACTGAAGGATCACAGAAGCGACGTTTTGTAGAGATCTCAGCGATTGAAGGGGATCCTTCGAAATTTGTTGGTAGGGTCGTGATTGAAAAAGATGGTGTTGATAAAAGGATTTGGGGTATCGTCGGATCAAATGATACGGCGTTTGATCTCGAGTATGTCCCATTGGAGCGAGATGTGGATAAGCGTACAGTTTTGCATGGAGACTTAGCAAGGAAGTATTTGATGGCAGAGGTGGATGCTGCTGATCCTGATTTAGTCTCTGAACCAGAAAAAGAGCCTGATTCAGAAGGTTCGGATGAGAACCCTTATGGATCTGAAGGGTTTGTGAAAGAACTTCAAGATCTCGACGATGCAACAGAAGAAAGCAAGAAATTTCCAGCAGGACACCCTGCAAGAGAGATCTTGGATAGTGTAGCAGTGATTAATGCGATGGAATTTGAGTCGAATCGTCTGAAAAGCAACATCGCTGAAAAAAAATTGGAACTTGCGACCGCGGAGGGTGATCACGTGCAAGTGCTTACTACAGAAATTGGGGATCTGGAAAAAGCTCTAAGGGAAAATGAGAAAAAAATTGATGAGTTGCGCACAAAGAATAAAGAGCTTTATAAGGATGTCATTGCGAGGAGAGAACTTGTAGATGGGAATGAAGCTTCTCAGGAAGAGGCGCTAAAGGAAAATGAGCTGCACGAAAAATTTGAGAATGGCACAATTACGCCTACTGAAATGGATGAACTGAAAGAGATGAGTCCGCTTTTTGTGCTTAAAATGTCCCGTGCAAAGCTCGCAGAAAAATCGGCAGCTGTAGAAAAATCTAAAGGCATCAAAAGAATACTGGATGTCAAAGGTCAGGCTGGTATCGAGTTTACGCAACTCGAAGGTGAATATAAACATTACGTTGATGAGCATCAGGCGGCATTGGAGGCTTATACTATGGGTAAAGTAAATCGAGCAGAGAATGAAGGTGATCTGAGTCAAGAGATGCTTACGCAGATTAATAAAGAGCGTGCAAATGAGTTCTTGGCTCTCAGTGCTGCTAAAGACGATCATATAAATAGCGGGAGGTCTTGGTATCAAAAAATAGGGGACAAGATCGGTTCGTCGAAGTGGGGTGGACGGCTCGGTGGTTTTGCAGGTGGCTTTGCGGCAGCGCAGGCTGCAGGATGGCTTGTGCCTGGAGCAGGATTTGTCGGATCAGGACTTTTTGCTGGCGTTTCTCAATACCGCGGTGCGCGTAAGGAGCAGGAGGTTGGCTTGCAAGGTGAAGTAGCGGATCTCGTTAAGGAAAAATCAGATGTTCAGGTCCATACGAAAGAACAGTTACTGCAGTTTATTGGGAATACTCGTGATGAATTTAGGGAGATCTCGCAGGAGATCGAGCGTTCCCGCACAGAAGGAAAGAAAGGAATGGCTGGGAGTGCTGCTAAGTGGGGGCTTTTTGCTGCGGCTCTGGGATATGGTGCAGGGCATGCAGTTTCATTTTTTATGGATGGGAATCCTGGTAGTAGTGGAGTGGTAGAGAGTGGGGATGATGGCTCTGTTGTAAATCAAGATGAAGGACAGTTGACAGTAGATCATCCGAGCCGAGATATGCTTGCTGATGCAGGAGAAAGTACGGTAGATATTGCAGGTAATGTGATTCCTGACTATTCACTTGGTGAAAATGATGCAGGACATGCTTCATTTGGAACACCAGAGACACCTAGTGTAGAAATTGACGGACGTGAACAAGTGGAGATTGATGCTGGAGCAGGTCTGGGCGTGGTTGATTTATCGACACCGACTGAGCCAAGTGTTTCTGCAGCAGAAACACTTGATCCTTCAGAAGTTGTAGAAAAATCATTTCTCGAGACATATACAACACATGGTAGTGTCGATACAGTATCAGAACTTATGTGGGAAGCTGTTGCTGAGGCAACAGGTCGAGATCCAAGCATTGTGACAGGTGAGATTTATAAGAATGAGATTTTACCAATTCTCAATGTGGAAATTAGTAATCTCGCACAAGTAAATGCTGATGTAGCAACTAAAGTAGCTGACCTTAAGCCTGACGAATACTATAAGGTCCTTGGTAATATTCAGGAAGGATTTAGTATTACCCCACAGATTGATGTGTATGCTGATGGTCATTATGAGGTCACTGGGATTTCTTTTGGAGGAGCTTTTTCAGAACTACCATCAGCACCTGAGACTGATGTGCAAAGTTTTGATACGCACGAGCAGGAACAAGCGAGTGCTACAATGGATGAAATATTCGCTGGTCCAGAGCCAGAAGGGTCGCAAGAGGTTTCGACTCCTACAGAAAATCAAGCGTCACAAGAAAGTGTAGTGCAAGTGGGCAATGTTGAAACGCCGCCGCTTGCTGAGTTGCGCGGAGTTGCGTTACGGGAATATATCAGTCAAGCAACACAGGACTTGCAGATGCCAGGTAATGAGCAAGCATTGAAAGATTGGGGAGATATAACAAAATACAATCTACAAGAAATCTTTCGCACGACGGATTCGACGAGTTTGGCCATGTATTCTAGTGTCGACCCAGATGATTTTGGCGGTCGGTATCCTGATAGGGAAATCGTTGTTGATGCAAATATCAATCAGTTTAGGGAGCTCCTTAATGAGAACTTGCCACAGAGTGTCGTAGATTATCTGCGTAATTCAAGTACGAGCATTCAATCTTTTGTAGGTCGGGGATTGGCTGTGCTTCATGCAGAAGGCTTTTCTCTGGAAGCAGGTAGAATGATGGACCAAGTGCAGGCGGCAAAGGATTTTTTTGAAGTTGAGCCAGGTACTGCACAGAAAGAACAAATCTAGAATTAGTAGTGTAGTCGATACAAATTTAAAAGAAAAATATGAATCAAAAACTTGAGAATGCACAAAAAGAGATTGCCTCGAAGCTTGGCATCGGTGATGATCCAACGAAGGAGCAAATGGATTTGATTAAGCAAATCAACGAATCTCTTCTGCAAAAAATATTCTATCAAACAATGGAGAAGCTTTCAGAAAGTGACCGTGAAATTCTTCTTGAGAAAATGGATAATGAGACAACAAGTGAAGAAGATGTGCATACATTTTTGCAAAGCGCTGTAGAGAATTATGACGGTTTTGTAGAGGAAACGACTGTTGCTTTTTTTGCTGAGATGAATGATTTTATTGGCGATGAGAGTAAGAAATCCCAAGATTAGATTGACTAACATTTCTGCTATATAGCTTTATGGATGACTATACATTGGAACAACTGGCAGATGTCGAAAGACCCAAAAAACTTTCTGAGAATTATCAAGACATTCTTGCGGGTGATCTGCCTGATCTGGAAAAAGAAGTCGCTACAGAAAGTACCATGGAGAAATCTGCTGCGCAGAGTGACAATTCATATGGAAGGGTCTTAGCAAAAGTTCAGAGTGCAAATCCTACTGGAAGTGCTCTTGCAGATATCTCACAAGATGCCAGTGAGGCACATCAGAAACCTGATCGTGAACAACAGATTGAACATCTCGTAGAATTAACCATCTCTAAGGGACTGGATCACGCTGTTGCTACTGCTGAACATTTGGGAGATTATTATATGCTTGATCAACTACATGATCGATTATTACACGATGAATTGCATGAAAAGTTGATTCAGAGCGGTGTGTTGCGCAAAGAGTAGAAAATAGATATAAAAATACATTGTGGATATCATAAACCTTATATTTGGTGGTTTGGCGATGCTTTTGGCATCTGCTTGTTTGATTGCTGGCGGAATGCTTGTTTGGCGAAGCTTGCGTAGTCATGGTCGCAATCTCAATGCCTCAATGAATGAAGATCTTGAGGTTGTGCGGGTACGTCAAGATACTAAAGATGAAACCGCTAGCGTGAATAATCCTGAAGCCTGGAAGGAAGAGGTTGGTGCGATGGAACAGTTTCTTGTCACGCTCGCGCGACTTAGTGATCGAAAGGCAGGTTTTTTCAGTGGCAAACCCCATTTTACTTTTGAGGTGGCAAACCCTTCTGGTTCAGAGGAAATATTTTTTTACGTGAGTGTTCCGAAGAAGTATCGAAGTGCACTGGAGAAACAAGTGCATAGCTATTTTCCAAGTGCTGAGATAGAGAAAGTTGATGATTATACCATCTTTGCTCCTGGTTCTCAAGTGGCTGTGGGTACGCTCAAGTTGAAGGACTCTCACGCACTGCCACTTACAACATACGGTGAGATGACGGGTGATTCACTTAGTGAAATCACAACAGCACTTAGCAAGCTTGAGGCTGCAAATGAAGGGGCATGTATTCAATTTGTGCTGCGCAGTGCAAATAAAGGATGGAATGCAAAGGGGAGAAAGATTGCTCGTGAGATGCAACAAGGAAAGCGTCTCAATCAAGTCCATAAAGGTGGAGTGCTCGTTACTGCTGGTGCAGGTACTGCACATTTTTTAGGTGATTTGGCGAGTGGGGTTCTTGGCGCGAATAAAGATAAGAGTATTCCATCTGGTGATGATGAGGTTGTTCAGCTCACACCAGAAGAGCATGATTTGATTAAAGCGATGGAGGCAAAATCTGCCAAACCAGGTTTTCATGTCAATGTCCGTCTTATTGCCTCAGCTGAATCAACTGAGCGAGCACAGGAAATTCTCGCACATATGGAAAATTCCTTTTCTCAATTTGAGCGCTATGGTGTAAATCAGCTTGCCGTAAAACATTATACGCTTCAAGAGAAAGACGTAGTATTTAACTATATTTTTCGTCTTTTTAAAAAATCGCAGAGCAGTATTCTTGGCACAGCTGAAATAGCAAGTATGTTTCACTTTCCTATATCAACGACTGAAACACCAAAGATCACGTGGCTCACGTCTGGTAGTGCTCCGCCTCCGGTTAATGTCCCTCAAGAGGGTATTTTGTTGGGCTATAATAATTACCGCGGAAGCGAAACGCCGATTCGTATCTCTGAAGGAGATCGTAGACGACACCTCTATGTCATTGGTCAGACAGGAACAGGTAAGTCAACCTTTCTGCAAGAAATGGCTAAGCAAGATGTCCGTGATGGTGCTGGCTTGTGTTTCATCGATCCACATGGCGATGCTATTGAAGACATTATGAGCGCTATACCCCGAGAGCGTGCAGAAGATGTGATCTTTTTTGATCCATCTAATGCTCAGCGGTCTTTTGGGCTTAATATGATGGAGTTTGACAAACCTGAGGAGAAAACATTTGTAATCAATGAGATGATCAATATTTTTGATAAGCTCTATGATCTAAAGTCTACAGGCGGACCAATGTTTGAGCAGTACATGCGAAATGCTATGCTTTTGATTATGGAGGATCCAGAAACAGGCTCTACTCTTATGGAGATTCCAAAGGTCCTTAGTGATGAAGAGTTTCGCGCTATGAAGCTTACAAAATGTAAAAATATTGTTGTGAAAGAGTTTTGGGAGAAAGAAGCGCAAAAGGCAGGCGGTGAGGCAGCGCTCGCAAATATGGTTCCATACATTACATCAAAGCTTACGCCGTTTCTCACTAATGATATGATGCGACCAATTGTGTCACAGCAAAAAAGTACAATTGATTTCCGCGAGGCCATGGATTCACAGAAGATTCTTCTCATCAGTCTGTCAAAAGGAAAGATCGGTGAGCTTAATAGCCATTTGCTAGGTATGATTATTGTTGGGAAGCTACTTATGGCCGCCCTTTCACGAACAGATATTGCAGAGTCTGAACGAAAAGATTTTTTCCTCTATATCGATGAGTTTCAAAATGTTACAACTGACAGTATCGCGCAAATTCTTTCTGAGGCGAGAAAGTATAGATTGGCTTTGATTATTGCACATCAGTTTATCGGTCAGCTGTCTGATGATATCTCCAAGGCAGTCTTTGGCAATGTAGGATCTATGGCCGCGTTCCGTGTTGGACCAGAGGATGCAGATTTTTTGGAGAAACAGTTTGAGCCTGTATTTGGTTCCCAGGACCTCATCAATATAGATAATTACAAATGTGTGACAAGGGTATTGATGAACAATAAAACAGTTGCGCCGTTTAATATTTCAACATATCCGCCATCGGAGGGAAATACAGAAATTATTTCAGCCTTGAAAGAGCTTTCACAACTGAGATATGGTCGCGATCGTTTATTCGTAGAACAAGAAGTAGCTAATCGTTCAAAAATTGTACGGAAAAAGAAAACATCTACGAGTCAAGATTTTTGGAAGTAGTTCCTGATCTATAATATGCAAAAAACCTCATTGACTTGAGGTTTTTTGATTTGGTTTCCGTAATATTTTTTTCTTGGGTTTTGTGACCTACTTTTTTGCTAATTTGTCTGGCCTATGATTTGGACAGGTTTTGTCACTGCAACGTTCTGGTATCGTTTTGGTTCCGAGCATCATAAGGGCCCCACAGGGGAGTTTATCACGGTCATCTCGTACATGTGGACATATTTCTCCTGTCGGCTTGGTCTTGATGGCATTTTTGCAGTCAGGATATTCTGTGCAGCTGTAGAATGGTCCAAAACGTCCATTTCTTTCCATCATTTCACCTTTGTTACACATCGGGCACTTTACACCTGTTTTTTTCTTTTCTACTTCTGTAGGATCTTCTTTGATGAACTTGCATTTCGGGTAATTGTTGCACGAGATGAATTTACCAAATCTCCCTTCACGTTCAATAAGTCTGCCATGAGTTTTGGCTTTTGGTTTTGCTTGTGGACCACATTTTGGACAGTCTTCACCTGTTTCTTTTGGTCCTTCGAGTTCCTTGCCTTCGATTGTGCGCGCTCCTGTACAATCTGGAAACGTGCTGCAGGAGAGGAATCTCCCTGTTTTGGCAAGCTTTATAATCATTGATTTCTCACAGACAGGGCATTTCATAGCAGGGTCAGCTTCGCCGAGGTCTGTGGCTTTGTCTAGCTTTTCTTTTAGCTTAACTTCACTGAGGAAGGGTGTATAAAATTCTTCCAGCGTTTTTCTATAGTCTCGATCACCTTGCGCTATTTCGTCTAACTTGTCTTCCATTTCTGCAGTAAAGGAGTCGCTGATGTAGTTTTCAAAATGTGCTTCGAGGAAGTCACTCACTACTTCACCAGTATCAGATGGCTTTAAGGAGCGGGCTTCTTTTTCTACATATCCACGATCTTGGATTGTTTTGATAATTGAAGCATAGGTACTTGGTCTTCCAATGCCTCTTGCTTCGAGTTCTTTTACTAAGCCAGCTTCACTGTAGCGGCTTGGTGGGCTTGTTTCTTTTTGCTCGACATTTACTGTTTCACGTGAGAGTGGATCACCTACAGTAAATTGTGGGAGATCAACATCCTCTTTACGTGCACTTGGGTCTGCAAGTAGCCAACCTGGTTCAACGACTTGGGAGCCTGTCAGCGTAAAATCTGGTATATCTGCTGTTTGAATATTTGCCGTGATACGTGTGTTCTTGAGATTCGCGTCGATCATTTGGCTGGAGACGGTTCTTGCCCAAATGAGATCATAGAGCTTTTTTTGGTCATCAGTAGAGCCGGCACTTTTTTTACTGACGTCTGACGGACGTACTGCTTCATGGGCTTCTTGTGCATTTTTACTTCTTTTTTTGTAAGTGCGCAATTCGTAAAATTTTGCACCATAATTTCCTGTGACAACCTTTTTGATTGTCGAAAGAGCATCTTTGCTGAGTGTGACGGAGTCGGTTCGCATGTAGGTGATGTGACCTGCTTCATAGAGTTTTTGTGCTGTGCGCATCGTTCGCGATGGTGAGAATCCCAGTCGTGAGCTAGCTGCTTGCTGTAAAGTAGAGGTCGTAAAAGGTGCGTATGGTGAGCGCTTTCTGGCGGTTTCTTTGATATCTGTAATGTGCCATTTTCCATCTTCGGCTTTTTGTTTAACTTGCTGTACTTTTTCTTTAGCTTCTGCGATAATTTTCTCTCTTTTATTTTTGTCTTTCTCCTTGGTGTAGTCTTGCAAAACTGCCTTGAAGTCTTCTTTGCAGGTAAATGTAAGCGTATCAGAATCTTTCCCCTTGAGATCTGCTGTAATCAACCAGAAAAGATCAGGGATAAATGCGCGTATTTCTTTTTCCCTTGCGACGAGAATACGCAAGGCAGGTGATTGAACGCGGCCAGCACTGAGTCCATAGCGTACTTTTTTCCAGATAATACCAGAGAGATCGTAGCCTACTAGACGATCGAGGATACGTCTGGCTTCTTGCGCTTTACGTAGATCTTGATCGATTTTACCTGGGTGCTCTAGAGCTTCTACAACGGCAGGTTTTGTAATTTCATTGAAAGTGACACGGCGCATTTTTTTTGCGGGTATCTTTGCTTCTAGTAGTAACTCAGCAATATGCCAAGCGATTGCCTCACCTTCACGGTCAGGGTCAGTTGCCAGATAGATTTCGTCGGCTTTTTTCCCAAGAGAGATTAGCTCTTTTACTACGGCATGTTTTTTATCGGAAATTTCGTAGCGAGGCACAAATCCTGCATCGATATCGATTGCTGCCTTGTTTGATTTTGGAAGGTCGCGAATATGGCCAACTGATGAGGTGACAGTAAATTCTTTACCAAGATACTTTCCAATTGTCTTTGTTTTTGTCGGTGACTCTACTATAAGAAGCTTCATTGAGAGAGCGTTAGTGATTTGTTAGAAAGTTTTTTAGTTGGAGGATTATTGTTATTTTGTGCTGGTAGACTGTTGTTTTGCATTTTATGCGATACTGTATATTCCGCCTCCCAGATGGATCACTATACCATCAATTTCCATTATGACAAGCGTCTGTGTTACTGTACTATCTTTTAGTTTAGTAAGTCTGATTATTTTGTCAATTGGAAGACCAGTAGAATTCTGTTGTAGGATAGCAAATATTTTTTTTGTGTCTGGATCTGATAGATTTTTTTTGGTATTTATTTCTTGCTTTTGCGAGCATTGAATGTTTAACGTTGATAAAATGTCATTTGCTTGGCATGCGATTTTTGCTTTACCTGTCGCTAGTAGATCATGCGTTCCTACAGATTGAGATGCGAATATTGAACCTGGAACGGCAAAAATGGTTTTACCGTGATCGTGGGCTAGTTGTGCAGTTATTAATGTGCCAGAATTTTTTTCTGCCTCTATGACAAGTGTGGCGCTTGATAGGGAGGCCATCACCGCGTTGCGAGCTGGAAATGTTCCCTTACTTGGTGCTGTATATGGTGGATATGTGGAGATGATGGTACCACCAGAATTAAGAATATTTTGCGCTAGAGATAGATGTGTTCGCGGTGCTATCGTTGCATCATCTATGCCTCCACCTAGAACAGCAATTGTTTTCCCTGCGTTCTTGTTAATAGAATTTGCTTGGAGGGCGCCATTGTGAGCCAGAGCGTCGATTCCTAGGGCTAGACCACTGATGATATTTACGCCAGCTTGCGCTAAGTCTAGAGATAGTCTTGTTGCTGCTTGCTTGCCATAGGGAGAGAAATTGCGAGAACCTACGATAGCTATGCTTGGCATATCGAGGATATCTTTGTTCCCACGCACGTAGAGTAGAGGGATTCGATTATTAGTATCACTGAGAGATTTCGGAAAACATTTGTCGCTTTGTAGTATGACGGAGATTTGGTTTTCCTCTAGCTTTTCTTTTTCAACCTGCTTTGAGACATCTTTTATTTCATGCCTTAGTGTATCAGCTAATTTTTTGGACAAGCCAGTACTTTGTAATTGCTTAGATGTGGCGGATAAAACTTTGGAGTAGGAACTAAAATAGGCTAATAGAAGAAGCATTTTTTGTGCACCGATTCCAGGTACTTTGGAGAGTATATGTGCGCTTATGTGTTCGTCTGTCATTTTCTTGATTGAGATCGATAATTTCTGTTTTGGATTTTGACATTTTTTGGGTAATATGATAGCCTTGGTTGTTGCAGAGAAATGACTCTAGGAAGCACTTTTCTGTCCACCGCTGAGATTTATCTCAGATTTGCGTAGTATACCTCCTCCTTACTACAAAGATTTATACTGGTGGTCAGAATAGTGCTTTTTAATTTGTGCACGTCGGGAGCTCTGTTTCAAGCTCGTTGTATATATTGTGTAGCTGTGCCTCTTGCTGCTTATTAAATCTACCCAATACGAAATTGCTACCACTTACTTTTTGTTTTTGTTTGGCAGTACGGCTCTCTATGCCGATCCGAAAACGCATAAAGTCTTTGGTTTGAAGTTTGTTTATGATGTCAATGACTCCGTTTTGTCCTGCTGCGCCACGATTTTTGGAGATTTTGAAGTGGCCAAAATCGATGTCGAGATCATCGTGAACGATTATGAGATCACTTTGTGGAGAGATCTTGTAATAGCTTGTGAGAGCTTGGACGCTTGTTCCAGAGGCATTCATGTATCCTTGCGGTTTTGCAAGTATGATCTTTTTGTTGTTGTGAGTGCCATGAGTGACGAGTGTGTTGTTATCTTTAAATTTTTTGAATTCGTCTGCTCCGATTTGTTGTGCTAAAAAATCTACAAACATAAAACCTACGTTGTGTCTGGTTCTAGCATATTTTTCTCCTGGATTGCCAAGTCCAATGATGATTAGTGGTTTCATGGCGTGTTGGGCATTAGAGGATTGCTCATTATCTTGTACGCTTTTAAGACTTGTGTCTTCCTGACTACTTAGGAGGAAGAGGTTTGTAATCTTTTTCCACAAGCTCTCTCGATGCTTCTTCATAGGTATAGGTTTTTATGAGATCTTTACCGAGAATGACCAGTATTGCTTCTTTGGTCTTATTGTTGCTTGATTGAGGATGTAGGTCAAGTAGATCATCGCTAGGTTTGCGTTGATTGCTTGTAATACGACTAATGATTTCATTGAGTGAAAACGGTTTTTGGCCGCCTGTAAAATCAGATACAGAGGACACTAACTCAGTTGATCTGACTGTTTGAATCTCTACATTTGTAAACCCTATCCCTTTGAGTAATTTCTGCACTCGGTCTCCAATGATTTTTTGGCCGCTTGCATTTCTAATGAGAACGAGCGGGTCTTCTGCTACAATCGCATCTCTACGAAGCGTAATTTTTTCTAGAGAAAAAATTTCCTTTGCGTATTCATTGATCTCATCCCAGTCTCCACTGCGCGGTGTTAGTCCAACTACTGTCCCTACAGGGGTCGTTTTTTTTATACTCTTTAATAAGCTATCTTTTTTCCATGCGTCAACTACTACTGTCGTAATGTTTTGGGTATCTACTTTCTTGAGTAGAGCATTAAATGCGTGTGCTTCGCTTGTTTGAATATTTGTTTTTAAGTGTGTGCCAAGTACGGTGAATAATTCCGTTATACGAAATGGGTTAGTAAGCGTTCCCAGTGAAAGTGTTTTGTTGCGGATAGCCCTCAGTACTTGCTGTTGTCTTTTTGCCCTACCAAAATCACTTTCAGGGTCATCATGTCTTGAGCGAACGTATTTCAGGGCAGTTTCACCATCAAGTTTTTGGAACCCTTCATCTATAATAAATGGCTCGTAGCTATAACCTGGCCCAGGGTACAGTTGATCGTCGATTGGGCGTGGGACGTCAATGTTTATTCCGTCCAGAGCATCGACAGTTTTGGTAAATCCGGCAAAGTCCATAACAACGTAATAGTGTATTTCCTGATCAATAACTTGCTCTACGGCTATTTCGATTTCGTCTGCACCTTTGAATTGTTTTTCACCTAAGCCATAAAAGGCGTTAAGTCGATTTAATCCGCTGTCAGTTTCAACTAAAAGATCTCGGGGAAGGGACATTAGAGCGACTCTATGCGATGCAATATCTATACTGGCAACCATGACTGTGTCCGTGAGCAACTCTCCCTGCTTAAAGGTATCTTTTCCAGCTATTCCTAAAAGTAGAATATTGATACGACCTTGGTTATAGCCATCCAAGGTTGATTCGTCTGATTTTTTTGTCAGTTCGGAAATTGTTGAGCGTAGTGTTGCTTTCTCTCCTTTGGAGTAAAATATGCTGTTAGACGCTTGCGTGAGCTTGTTTGCTACAAAAATTCCATAGGAAAAAGTTCCAATGAGAAAAATCATTAAAGAAAAGAGAAAGAATTTTTGTTTTCGGAACTTCATTTGGTCATAGGCTAAATCAATTTACAAATATTTTTATGATAATGTGTGAATTCTTGGTGATATTTCGAGTATAAAAAACATTTTTACAATAGGCACATTTGTTTTTTAGTGTACTATAATTTGTCATTTTTGTGTTAAATCATGCTTTTTATCGCCAATAACAAACGATTGCATGGGACGTTTAAACATGCTAATATTGCAGATAAATGAGTATGTACATACTTTTACATGCTTCACTTGTTTATACGGTGCATAATAATTACATGGCAAAAGATTCTTCAGCAGAAACAATGGGTGGGTTTGTTATCGAGGTCATTAAGATGTTTTTTTTAGCGCTCGTTATCATTGTTCCGATTCGTGTTTTCCTTTTTCAGCCATTTATCGTGCGTGGTGCAAGTATGGAGCCAAATTTTCATGAGAAGCAATACCTCATCATCAATGAATTTGGTTATAAAAATGTAGAATTGTTTGGCGGAAAGTTTACAGTTGAACCACGAAAAAAACTTAATCGTGGGGAAAGTATTGTTTTTCGTGCGCCACATCAATTCAAGGATTTTTATATAAAGCGTGTTGTTGGTATTCCCGGGGAGTCAGTTCAAGTCAAAGATGGCATAGTGACAATTTTTAGCCAACAAAGACCAGATGGCTATGTGTTGGATGAGAGTGCATATCTCCCAGTTGGGAGGCGGACAACTGGCGATGTGAAGCACACTCTTGGCGCTGACGAATACTTTGTTCTTGGAGATAATCGCAATGCTAGTAGTGATTCTCGTGTTTTTGGTCCTATTAAAAGTACTGATGTTATAGGACGAGTACTACTTCGCGCTTTCCCCTTTACAGAATTAAAAGTTTATTAATAAAAATTGATTTAAGTTATCTGGCGTGATCATAACAACAATTTCAGACTGAATAATTTCGACGCTATATTATAGACTTATGACATTGGCAAAAAAATCATCTAAATCTGCATCAAAAAAAACTTCAAAAAAACTTTCAAAAATAGCTTCCAAAAAAATTGTAAATGAGGCATCAAGTGCTGTCCGTGAGCCGGTTATGCTTCAGTCTGTTCGTGGTATGCGTGATATTTTGCCAGGTGAGCAGTCGTATTGGCAACAAGCTCGTAATGTCCTGAAGCATGAAGCAGAGGAATACGGATTTGGTCGTGTTGATGTACCAATTATTGAATTTGAGAATCTCTATCGTCAGCCAATTGGCGAACAGACAGAGATGGTTGAGCGTGAGTTTTACAGTTTTAAAACTAGGGGACGCGACAATGTTGTGCTGCGGCCAGATTTTACCCCTGCAGTTGCTCGCACATATTTGCAGCATAGTATGAATATGCTTACACAACCGATCAAGCTCTTTTCTATGGGAACATCATATAGGTATGATCGCCCTGCTGAGGGACGTTATCGTGAGTTTCATCAAGCAAATTATGATATTTTTGGAGAGAACGATCCTGTTTTAGATGCGCAGGTTATTCAAATAGCCTATAGAGTTCTGCAAAAACTAGGTATAAAAAATGTGCAGTTTCAGGTAAATTCAATTGGGACGAGAGAATCACGAGAGCAGTATAGTGATTTATTGAAGAGCTATTTCCTTTCAAAGAAAAATAAATTACCAAGCAAGTATAGAGATATTATCGAGACGGATCCTCTCAGGATTTTCGACGCTACTGATGATAAGACAGTGCAGGTATGTGCGGGGGCGCCTCAGGCAATTGATCATTTGGATAAGGAATCGCGTGAACATTTTAAAAATCTTCTTGAGTATTTGGATGAGCTTGATTTGCCGTATATGATTAACCCCATGCTTAATAGGGGCATGGAGTATTACACGCGGACAGTATTTGAGATTTTTGCAACTGATGAAAAAGGATTGCGACATGCTCTAGGTGGAGGTGGGCGGTATGACGATTTGATAGAAAGCTTCGGCGGTGAGCCAACGCCTGCTATTGGGTTTGCTTTTGGTATTGATCGGTTAGTATTGGAGATGAAGCGGCTTAAAACAAAATCATACAAACCTCCGCGACCAAGAGTTTATTTAGCACAACTTGGAGATCTCGCAAAAAAGAAAAGTCTTCGAATCTTCGCTGATGTAGAAAATGCTGGCATTTTGGTAGCTGAGAGTTTTGGTCGTGGAAATTTGAAAGAACAAATGGAGCAGGCAGTAAAGATGGGCGTGGAAGTAACACTGATTGTAGGTCAAAAAGAAGCTCTTGATAGTACAGTTATTGTAAAAAATATGCATACTGGCACACAGGAAACTATTGCTCGTGAGAAAGTGATTGATGCAGTAAAGAGTGCTATGAAACAGACAATTGTTGTCAAGAAAAAGCCTAAACCAAGAAAATCTAAGAAATAGAAATTTGTTTATGGAAAATAGTACAGATTGTATTTTTTGTAAGATTGCAGAAGGTGAGATGTCAACAAATTTTTTGTATGAAGGTGAGAATGTCATTGCTTTCGATGATATTAATCCTCAAGCGCCTGTCCATGCGTTGATTGTTCCTCGAGCGCATATTGCTTCGATGAATGATGTTGGTAGTGCTGCAGACAATCTCGTTGGTCGCATGTTTCATGTTGCTCGTGATATAGCTAAGCAAAAGGGGATTGATAAAACAGGATATCAACTTCTCATAAGAACTGGAAGAGATGGCGGTCAAGAAGTCGATCATATTCATCTCCACCTCACTGGTGGTAAGGAACTAGGACTCAATGTTGGTTAAAGTCAGGGCGATAGTATATCATATTGGAAAAATAGTTTTCATGAGGTGGTGCTTAAATTGATTAGTAATGCGTCCCCTTGATAGCGTGCAAGACTTATGTCATGTTTCACTTCAGGGATGATCATTTTATTGAGACAACATTCATTTGCGAAATGGTAAGCTAAGATTTGTCGATTTCATCATCGGTGAGGTATTACTTGTTTGCATAAATTGTCAAGTTGTTATATAATGACCGTCACGTGAGAAGATTGACATTTTCTCAAAAATATTATCAATAAATTAGAAAGGGGTGTTCGTTGCATGGTTTATGTATACAAGAAGAATGAACGAGAATCTGCTGATGGTATGATTAAACGTTTTACGCGACGTGTTCAACAAAGTGGTGTGCTTATGGGTGTTCGACGCAATAGATTTAACACTAAAGGTAAAAACCGCGGAGCTCGTCGTGAAGAAGCGATTTATAAATCTCGCATTCGCACAAAGATTGATCGACTTAAAAAGATTGGCCATTTTGATGATGACGCTCTCAAAGAGCTCAAAAGAAAAATGAGACAAGATCGATAGTAGGACTACGCAAACTTTGACTTCGTTAAGGTGGGCGTGTTTTGCTATTTTGATTTCAATTTCTACTGTTGGAGTTTTTTTCTGTAGAGATCGTTTATTACTTATTAAATAAAATATGTTAAGAAAAGAAATTTTGGAGGATCTTAAAGTCGCAATGAAAGCAGGCGATACGCAGACACGTGATACGTTACGTATGCTTGATAGTATGATTAAAAATGAGGAAATATCTTTAGGACAACGAGAAGAAGGTCTTTCAGATGAAAAAGTTGTTGGATTAGTAAAAAGAGCAATCAAGCAACGAAAGGATTCAGCTTCCCAGTATAAAGAAGCTGGGCGAGAAGAATTGGCACAACAAGAGGAGTCAGAGATGAAGGTCATTGAAAAATATTTACCTGCGCAATTGTCAGATGAAAAACTGAAAGAGTCTTTGATGCAGGTGGTCGCCGATTCTGGAGCTTCAAGCCCTAGTGACATAGGAAAAGTGATGGGTAAGGCAATGAATGTTATCGGAGATGGTGCAGATGGTGCGCGCGTGAAAGATATGATCACGGAGATTTTGAAGGATTAATAAAGATGGTTTCTGTGTTGCGAGTCAAGTGAGACTATTACTCCGCCGTTTTTCATGTATGACTTGCGACTGGACAATTCTGTGAAGTTTATGAAGATTATTTTTGAGTACAGTGATCACGAACAAGTTGGATTTGATCATGATGCAGTAAAGAAAATCGTTGACGAAACGATTCGTTCATCGCGTTACTCCCAAGCTCTCCGTGAAAAGGAAATTACGCTGAGTTTAGCAACGGTTCCAGCGCAGGAGATGAGACGCGTCAATAATGACTACAGAGGTAAAGATGTGGTGACGGATGTGATCTCTGTTGGTGATTACAGTGATGCTTTGGATATAAATAGCGAAACTAGAAAATCGTTTTTTCTCGGTGAAGTCATTGTTTGTTGGGATTTTATACAAAAATCTGCTACAATATACAGCGTTGAAGCTGTTTATGAGTTTGGATATGTGGTTTCTCATGGTGTTTTGCACCTTTTGGGATACAATCATGGTACAGAGATGTTTGATTTGCAAGATCGTGTTAGCTGCGCTTTTTCGCCAGATTTGCATTAATCATTTGAAGGTGGTCATAAAACAATTTCATGAAGAATCGCTCTGTTATTTATAGTGTTAAAGCCGCAGCTAGAGGACTGATTTATGCGTATACAAATGAGAAGAACTTTCGGTTGGAGGTGTACGGCGTTGTGGTGGCAGTTTCTTTATTGATTGCATTAAGGGCAAGTCTTCTAGACTATGTAATTGTTAGTTTGATTATCGCTATTGTACTTATAGCAGAGTTGATTAACACTGCGCTCGAGCGCGCTGTAGACATTATTAAGCCTCACAAGCATCCATATGCGAGAGTAATCAAAGACTTGAGTGCTGGATTTGTACTTTTGAGTGTTTCTTTTGCAGTTATTATCGGAATAATGATCTATGTGCCCCTTTTACTTAGTATGATCGAGATTTTATGGTAGTCAGCTTTTCTCTTTACTATTAAAGAATGTATGATGATGCCGTTACTATATCTATGAAACAACAAATTATTACAAGTTTTGATGTAGGCAGTTCACTAACGAGATGTGTGATTGCAAAGAAGGCGCAGGTTGATGATGCTGTGCATATTCTTGGTGTTGGTGTCGTTCCTTCTGAGGGCATGAGGCGTGGTAGTGTTGTAGATATCGCAGATGCTGCTAATGCTATTGCAGCTGCAGCAAATGCAGCAGAAGAAATGAGCGGTGAGAGAATAAGTGATGCTGTTGTTAGCGTAAGTGGCATTGGTATTAGTATCGAGAGTGTACGAGGGGTTATTGCTGTAGGAAAGGCTGACGGTGAAGTGACTGAAGATGATATAGCACGTGTTATTGCTTCAGCACAATCAGTAGCTGTGCCAGCAAATAAAGAAATTATTCATATTATCCCTCACTTTTATCGATTAGATGATCAAAAAAACATTAAAGATCCACTTGGATTGCGAGGTGTTCGGTTGGAAGTCGAGGCTGTCGTAGTAAGCGCTCCGAAAAATAGTGTAGCAAATTTGTCTAGTGCAATGGAGCGGGCTGATGTTGTCGTGAATGATTTTGTCGTTGAATCGCTTGCTGCAGCAGAGGCAGTATTAACAAAAAAACAAAAAGAGCTAGGTGTGGCTTTGGTGAATTTAGGGGCCAGCACTACTTCGATCGCTGTGTACGAGGAAGGTGAAATTATCCATACTGCTGTAATTCCAGTAGGGGCAGATTTTATTACACATGATTTGGCAATTGGATTGCGTACATCTATCGACGTGGCAGAGAAGGTGAAAATTGCGTATGGGAGTGCCTTGTATGGAGATATCAAGCGTACAGATGAAATTAATCTACATGAAATAGATGACCATGAGGATGGTAGTGTGCGACACGATCATGTTATTGAGATCGTTATTGCACGTTTGGAGGAAGTCTTCGATCTTGTTCGCAATGAGCTAGTGGAAATTGGGAAGGATCAATTGTTGCCTGCTGGGGTTGTTTTGACTGGTGGGGGTACGAATTTGGTGCATGTTGTTGACTTTGCAAAAGATGTTTTGCAGCTACCTGTTCAAGTAGGATATGCTGATGGCCTTTTAGGCATGATGGACCATGTGGATGATCCATCACATGCAACGGTTGTTGGTCTTGTTATCTGGCATGATCAACACGGTGAGCAAAGTGAAATAGGAAGCACAGACCTTTTAGGGAAAACACAATCGTCGATAAAATCATTTTTTGGTGGTACTGTAGATTTTGTTAAGCGGTTTCTGCCATAGAGGTTTATAGGATTGCGAATATGGTCAGATTGATCTAATAGACTCGAGATAGATGATAGGTATGATGTGACTTGGTTAAATAGCGCACGTTTGCAATACTGCATTAATTTATTGACATAAAGCTAGAGATCATGATAGACTTAGTTACTATAGAAATTTTCTGATTATGGCTGAAAGTGGTGATGTCCGAGACTATTCATAACTAGATTAACGTGGTGCCATGGGTGAGATTAAAACAGACGTCGAAACATTTGCTCGCATAAAGGTTGTAGGTGTGGGAGGTGGTGGAAATAATGCTATATCACGCATGATTGATTCCAATATGAAAGGCGTTGAGTTTGTTGCGATAAACACAGATGCTCAAGCATTACATCATTCTCGCGCAGCTGAAAAAGTGCATATTGGAAAAACTCTTACCAAGGGTCTTGGTGCTGGAATGAATCCTGAAGTAGGTAGGCAAGCAGCTGAAGAAAGCCGAGAGGAGATCCAGGCTGTTCTTAAGGGATCTGATATGGTCTTTGTTACTGCGGGTATGGGGGGTGGTACAGGTACTGGCGCAGGACCAATCGTTGCAGAAGTAGCACGGGAACTTGGCGCGCTTACAGTAGGTGTTGTTACGCGGCCATTTTCTTTTGAGGGATCGCAGCGACGTACGCTGGCTGATGAAGGGCTAAGTGCACTGAAGGAAAGAGTGGATACTATCATAACAATACCAAATGACCGTTTACTTTCTATCATTGATCGTAAGACAAGCTTAATTAATGCTTTTAAAATTGTAGACGATGTTCTTAGGCAGGGTGTTCAAGGTATTGCAGACCTTATAACAAAGCCAGGAATTGTTAATGTCGATTTTGCGGATGTTCGAGCTATCATGTCAAATAGTGGTAGCGCTCTTATGGGAATAGGAATAGCTTCTGGAGATAACCGTGCAGAAGAAGCTGCAAAAGCTGCGGTTAATAGTCCATTGCTGGATCTTTCGATTGATGGAGCTCACGGCGTCTTATTTAATGTCACTGGAGGAAATGATTTGAGTATGCTTGAGATAAATGAGGCTGCAAATATTATTACAGAATCGATAGATCCAGAGGCTCGTGTGATATTTGGAGCAGTTACGGATGATCAGATTGGAAAAGGTGAGGTGCAAATAACGGTGGTAGCTACTGGGTTTGATGTTGGCAATCATTCTATTAGCGCAGAAGATATACTATCACGTGTTCCAGCACAAGAAACAAAACAATCGCGTAAGGAGGATGTTTCAGTTCCAGAGATCACAGCAAGTCCAGAAAAAGTACAAGAAAAAAAGTCTGATGTTACGTATGAGAATATTTCTGAGAATGATGATCCGACACTAACGCAACCAGATGCAATCGATTCTGAAGATTCGTTTGCACGTACACCACTTGAGCCGAAAATGATTATTGAGGAGCCGGTGGATCAGCCAAGGGCATTAATTACACCAAAAAGCAGTAGCACAAAAGCTATATTGGAAGATGGAGATGATCAATTTGAAATTCCGGCATTTATTCGTAAGAAAATGAAGAAAAAGGACTAGATACTGTACTAAATCAGAAAGCAACACAAAAAACACCCGTGATAGGGTGTTTTTTGCTGTAATGTACGGAAGGTGTATTTTTGTATTCGTTCGATAGACTGACTACTGAAATGATGATACGCGGGCTGCGTATTTCGCAAGATTTGCACGTTGTACTTCTGAGAGATCCTGTGCACGCTGTATTGCTGTAGCGATAGCTTCGTTTGAGAAACTGATCTCTGTGCCAGGCAAAACATTTACTTGCGTAACTTGCTTGCGAAGGTAATCTTCGATGTAGACTTTTTGGGCTGCATCAAGATAATCAATATTGTTTTGCGTGATGTGCTGTGCTGTTGCGCGACGTGCGAGATGTGTCATACCGTCTCCACTTCCCGCTGCAACGACAATCATTCCTTCTTCCTGCATTACTTTTTGTTCGACAATTTGCTGTGATGTTTGAGATGTCTCAGTTTCAACTTCAGTTTCAGCTTCGTTTCCAGCCTCAGTCTCGATCTCAACTTCATTCTCTGCATCAGTCTCTGCTTGAGCGATTTCATTTGGTGTTTCAGAACTCTCTATTCCTTCGTCCAATCCACCGCCAGAACCAGTCAGTTCCGTATCTTCGCCTAGGACAGCATTTGTGATTTCTTCGTCTAAGACGAATTGGTCACCATCTTCAGTGTCTGAGACAGCTGATTGTGAATCGTTTTCATCGCCGGCATACTGTACATTTTCTGTTCGCTTTGAATAAGAATATACAGCAAATAGAAGAAATAGAACAAGAGCAATACTCAGGAGGATGCGTGCATTATCTTGTAACCATGCAAAAAATCCACGATGTGTTTCTGCCATTTGTTGTCACCTTCCTTTCTAGTTTACTCAATATAGATTTTGTTATGCATTGACTAGATGTAATGCATAAATATCGATCTATAATGTAGTATGAATTGTTAAGTTGCTTTCGTTGAAGCCCTCACACCAACAAGGGTGCTCGGTTACCTTTTATAGTATAAGTCGATAAAAGAAAGGTCAATATCGACAAATGAGAACTTTTTTGTTCTAATAGTCATATACTACTTGTAATGTGGTCTGAGGAGCGTAAATTTTATAAGATGATTTTATGGAGTGGTTATTGCTTGGCGTGGCTGTCATTTTTTTTCTTGTTGGAATTGTTGGTCTTTTTCTGCCTGTAGTTCCAAGTTTGCCATTAGTGTGGATTGGTATCGTTATCTATGCATTTTTCACGGGTTTTGAGAGTGTGACTACTGATATCGTTATTTTTACAGGTATCATCGCACTTGTGGGGACTATCATTGATTTTGTGGCAAGTGCTGTGGGGGCTAAGGCCTATGGTTCTTCCTGGCGCGGTATGGTGGGGGCTCTCATCGGTGGGGTGATTGGTATGTTAGTGTTTAGTGTGATCGGACTTCTCGTAGGGAGTACTATCGGGGCTTTCGGAGCAGAATATGTGACACATCGAGATCAAGGGCGAGCAATCAGAGCAATGTGGGGAACAATGATTGGCTTTGTTTTTGGATTAGTTGTTAAGGCTATAGCAACAGTGTGGATGATTATTCTTTTTTTCCGTACATTGTTTTAATCTTTTTGATCTACGTATGCCAGAATTGCCAGAAGTGGAGAGTTTGAGATTGAGCTTG
>CALHMM010000099.1 GCA_938034715.1 Minisyncoccota bacterium | reverse complement strand
CCTGCAAGATACATATTTCCACGTCTGTCAGCATCTAGATCGACGCTAGTTCGTTCCAGTTCTTTTGCAGCGATTTGGCCAAGCTTATTATTAAAAGCTTTGACGACAGTTCCGCCTTCTGTTAATACCAGAACTCTATTTCCTTGTCCTGGCGCTACCGCCACATTACCAGTCATCGGAATCGTAGTAAATTTACCAGTATCTAGCTCTATTTGTGTAAGTGAGTCTGTAGTGATCACAAATGCTCGCGATGAAGATGCTGCGACGTCGATGCCTGCCTCAATATCCCATGAGAGAACATCTGCGAGATCATCTTCGTCATCTTCGTATTCCTCTTCGTCCTCATCTTCATCTTCTTCGTACTCATCATCGCTTTCAGGATTTAACTCATCTTCTTCGTCATTGTCTTCTTCACAATGTTCTTCAAAGTACTCCTTTGAAAATCGGTGAAGCATATTTTTTGCTCCTGACTCTAGCACAAAAACGTTTTCATTGTGGTCGACAAAGATGTTGCGGATCTCACTGAATTCTACACAACTGAAGTCGTCCCAAGAGTCTTCTAACTCACCATCATCTTCGTACTCGAAAAGAGTTTGGTCGTGGTAGTTTAAGACATGCACTTCGTTGTCATCTGTAGCATCTATAAGTAGTAGTGGTGCTTGCTCACTGAGATGAGGCACGTCCCATTGACTGGTAAAAGTAGGCGCTTCACGATACTGCGCGCTTGCCAAAACTGACATTTGTGAGAGAGCAAACATCCCTGACAAAATAATTCCCAGCAAAATCGCTCGGAGTGGCCAAGCCGTTATATACATACTTTTATTTTATGAAGTTATAATTAAATTTTACACCACTTTAGTATCAGAAACAACTTTATTACCAGTGGTTGGACTACTCCTTGCAGCCGTTCTAAACATCAATAGGCGTGACATCAATTAACTCTGATATGTAAACAAGACGCTTCTCAGTAGAGTACCGAGGGTAGCATGTGTAGAGGGTTAGTTGTGGCTTTTCTGTTGGCTCTAGTATACTGACATCTGTTGGCTCTACGACCTTTATCTTATTTACTCGGTATGTGTATTTTTTGTCACCATAACGGATTGAGACTTCATCATCTTTTGAGAGAGCGTCCAGATCTTCGAAGACTTTGTACCCTGGAGATTCTCCTGGGTACCACTGATGACCAGAAAGCACGACATTCCCACCTTCTTCACTAGGCACTGCCGTTGTGACATGCCGCCCGACTCCACGCGAAAGACTGCTATCAGTTACGCCGTCAAACACAGGCGCGGAAACAGCGAGGCTATCTGTCTCAATGTCCAAAATGAAGTTGTGATCTCTAATATTGAATTTCTGTTTCTCCACTTCTTGATCCTGATTATGGTCTTCATTTACAATCTTGGCTTGATCTTTTTCTTGATCAATATCTTGATCGAATTCTTGCGAAAGCGCGAGTGTTTCTTCTTCCTCACTTTCAGAGATATAGGCGACTTCTTGCGGCTTTTTTATGATGAAAAATGCTACGCAAAGAATCAGGATTATTAACCCGATACCGGCAACTCTCAATAAAAGGCTCGTATTCATAATGCAGTAACTATTCAAATGCTATCATGTCTGCGCTTCAGTATTTTCTATCTACTTCAGGCACATTAGTGCGTCTGTGTCATATCCTGTTTGTGCGAGTTCACAGTCTTTTACGATGAACCCAAAGTCCATCTTGGTTGTGTCGTCCCCGCATTGGTCTACGTCGACAAACGCCTTATTGTTTGGATTAACACTCGATCCAGGATCGACAGAGTACGCAAATTTCTTTATGTCATCTTTATCTACAACGACGTGGTACCGACCAGTTAGCGAAGTGTGTAGCTCATATTTTCCTTTGGAGTTAGTGTTATCTTCATCTACTGTTTCACCGCTTTCATCCTTCAGCTTCACTTTGATATCGTCTAATGGCTCATCAATATCCTTGTCATACTTTCCATTACAGTTAACATCTTCAAAGATCATATTACCGATGTCTGATTCTTCACTACACTGACCGTCTACTGCCAGTTCGATCCGTAATTGATCTTGATCATCTTCACCATTTGCCTGATCACCATCTACTACTGTATCGGGCGTCGAGTCGATATCTTGTTGAATGCCTCCTGCTAGATCAGTAGCTCCTGCTATTTCTGAGATATTAACGAGACCCCCACTAACTGCATCAGGTGCAATTTGTAAAGTTATCGGTATCGACATGCTCTGGCCTGGCAGTAATCCCTCTGCCGCAATTGACCCGCTTGCGATAGACAATGCCCGTGTCGCGTATCCCTCAGGTGTGCTTGTCCATTGAGGATCATTGAGGACTAACCCCGCTGGGATGTAATCGATGATGGTTATATTGTCAGCTGCAATAGTTCCTTCGTTTGTAATGGTCATTATAAAATCAATATCATCACCGATACTGACAATACCAGAGGTTTCACTTGTTTTTGATAGTGCGAGGTCAAAGAATGGCTCCTCTACATCCTCTACTATTTCATCAATTACTTCCTCTTCTACCAAAGTCACAAAAGCAGGGTCATGGTCGTCTTCGTCGATTGTACCATCATCTGTGATGACGTTGTCTTGCGTAGGTTCGCCTGGCGTTCCCCCAACATCATCTGTGTCAGATGCGTTCGGTGTTGAGTCGGCATCTACTTGCGCTCCACCACTTGTATCAGTGAATGCTGAAATTTCTGCATAGTTGATGAGTGATGCATTGGTTGCTCCTGCTACTACAGTTAGATCAATTGGTACTGTGACTGTTGCACCACTTCCTGGTAGTCCCCCCGCTGGCAGACCTGTATTTGCTACTGAGAGTGTAACTGATGCGCTTATTCCACTTGCACCATTTGTCCCTGCTGACCAATCTGAATCATTGAGTGTGAATCCTGCAGGGATATAGTCTGTGATGGTAATATTATCAGTTGCCGCGTTGCCTTGGTTTGTCACTTCTATGTTAAAGGTTACTGTATCGCCAACGTTTACACTTGTTGCTGTTGTTTGCTTTGTGAGTGCAAGATCGTATGAAGGTAATGCATTCACCGTCAGCGTATCTGCTACTTGTGGAGTAGGATCGTTACTCCCTTCGTTTGCTGGTGAGACGTCTGCTGTATTGGAGATGGTTGCTCCAGCACTTGCACCTGCGTCTACTGTTGCGTCATAGGTAATTGTACAGGTTGTTGCTGGGGCCACCTCTAAGTCAGCGACAGTGATTGCGAGTCCAGTTGACGTATTGGTGTAGGCAGTACCACAATCAGTGAATGTGAAGTTTCCTACTGAAGAGACAGGGCCGGTGATGGTGTCGGCGAGGTCGATGCCTGTACCAGTTGCGTTTCCTGTGTTTTGGATGGTTACGGTGTACGTAGCGACACCGCTTGGGTTGATGAGGTTGTCTGCATCAGAGTCTACTTTGAGTACGACAAGTGCAGGTGTACCGTCGATTGTTTGGTCTGTAGAACTTGGTGACGCTCCCACACCACCTTCTGCTGGTGCGCTAAGTGTTATCGTATTTCCGATGGTTGTACCTTCATCAAGCGGATCTGCAATGACCACATCAAAGGTGATGACACAGTTTGTGGTTGTTGTAATTTCTAGGTCTGTGATTGACAAATCTGTCGCTGTTGAGCTATCTGTGTAGGCGCTACCGCAATTGGCCACTGTTACAGAAGCTGTTGTGAGTGTGGTGTCTAAATCGACTGTATCTGTTGCATCTACACCTGAGGCTGTCCCATTTCCTGAATTGATAATTGTTACGGTGTAGGCTAGCGTATCACCTGGCTCTACTGCACCGCCATTAGTATCAGTCACTGTTTTTGTGGATGTTGAAAGATCTGGTGTTGTATCTATGGTGATATCTGGGGCACTTGTTGCAGCTGGATCGTTTCCTCCCTCTGTCGCAGCTGTGATGTCTACTGTATTGGTGATCGTGTCGCCTTCGATTCCTGGACTTTGTGCTGTAACGTCGTACGTGATGACACAGTCATTGGCTACTGTTGCCTCAAGATCAGTTACTGTGACAGTCAAGCCAGACGATGTATTTGTATGCGATGCACCGCAATTTGTGAAGGTGAAGTTTCCTACTGTATCTACGGAGGTTGCTGAGCTCAAGGTATCTGTAAGATCAATACCTGTTCCTGTTGTATTCCCTGTATTTGCGATTGTTATGGTGTAGGTAACGGTATCACCAGGAGCAATCGTGTTGTCTGCATCATTATGGGTTTTTGTAAGGGATAGGGCGTAGGTTGATGCTGGATAGAACCCAAAATCGAGTGAGTGTCTATTGTGCCCGGCTGCTTGTGTTGTAGTGGAAGCTAGTGCATCTGTGCCACTCATTGAGCCATCTGAGTCAATCGTGTCATCAGCATTACTGTTGGCGTCTGCCGTAGTAAGCGCGTATGGTGCTAGTGCGGTTTGCGTAGTGTCTATCGATACATCATAATTTGCTAACGGATCTATACTTCCTGTTGGAATATTTGTGTTATTTACGCCGCCAAAGTAATAGTGACCATTTGCATCTGTGACAGCAGTTCCCACGAGTGTCCCGCCGGAAAGTAGCTCTACAGTAACACCAGCAATTGGTGCCTCACCTGCATCTTGTAATCCATCATTATCAGTATCGATCCACACTCTGTTGCCGATTTCTATCGGTGCTGGCGAACAAAGTAATTCTACGTCCCCAAGTCCTGACGCCTTGCCAAAAAGCTCGGTTGCCATACTTGGGTAGAGCCTATAGTAGTCCGTCTTTGCTCCTGTAGTGACATCATACCAATGAATACCTCCAGTGTTCCAGTACACTGGATCTCCTATCGTGCCCCCAATCGGGAAAGGATCAACTACTACACTGACGAGCTCTTCTTGGGAGTAATGCATCGCAAAGCCACCCATGCTGTTGTGCGCCACATTGTCAGCAGATTCATCTTGATAGTATTCCGTCCAACCATTTAATCCTGGACTTGAATAGTTCCCAGGACATCCAGTGGTTGGTTCCAAGGCGTATCCAGTGCCAGTCAAGCAAAATGACGTTACATCTCCGTGACCAAAATGTGAATAAATGTTTGTTGTATTTGTTATGTCTGGACCATAGTTTTCATAGCCACCCATATGCCCGACACGGTCACCAACTGAGATAACCATATCGTTGTCTGCTTCGAATTCAATGTCCATAATCAATGGCAGGTTGGTAAGGACATTGCCCTGTGTAGGATCTGGCCAGAGCGTTGCCCAGTCATCAGTCCAATATTGCCATCCTCCAGTAATAAATTGCGCTGCTGTAATTACTACTTCGTTTGTAAATCCCGCTGTTGGATTGAGAGGGTCGAAGGATAGAATATACCCAGAAAGGTCATTGGAATCAGCAGATCCTGCTGCATCACACACAGCACCGAGATACCCTTTTCCGTCTCTGAATTTTAGAGCCCATGGCCGTATATCGCCGTTGGAGCACACTGGTGCACCAGGTAGAGTCCCTATGTCGTATTGATTTGTCGTTCCTAGCACAAATGGATCTGGATCGGAAATATCGACTGAAATTAGTGCTTGCTGGTTCAGGTTTACGAGCCACAATTGATCTGAATCTTCTGCGATGTCGATGTCGCCGTAACTCATCTTTGCTACTTTTCCAAATGCATCCTGATCGTGCCATGGCAATGTAGCATCAGTCGGTGGATCAGTGACACCACAACTACTGTCTCGACAAACTGTCCCTAGGTCAATCGCCGCTCCTCCATTGTCTGGAGTCACGCCTTGTAGATCAAAACTCCCCAATAAAGTTTCTGCTGTGCCTGCATAATCATATACATAGACATGCCCGGGTCCATCTTTCATTGTCGAATGACGCTTTAGGAACGTGCTAGTGTAGAGTGTTTCAGTTTTTGGTTGCCATGCTGTACCCCAAACAGTCCCAATATCCCTGATTTCAGACGTTACAGAGTATGGTGTAGTAGTCTCAAGTCCGGAGTTGGTATATGGGAAAGTAACAAATCCTGGCGTAGTGTTTGTTGACCCGTCTCCATTTGCATAACAAGCTAGAGCGAGATCAGGGTCAGCCTCACAGAAGTCAGCAGGATTGATCACACCAAAATCTACATCACATGTGTCGCTATTGGTAATGAATCGGACAGATGAGTCTACAATTGTTCCTGATTGGGCTGGTTGCAAGTATGAAGGGAGCCCCGTCATCTCAACGCGGACTTCATCTCCGTTTGGGACACTAACGACGTATTCACCAGCTGTATCAGTTGTCGTCGATGCAATGAGATTATTTCCAGTGTCATATACTGAAATCGTTATTCCTTCGACAAGCACTTCTTCCGTGTCATATGCGCCGTTGGAATTAAAGTCACGAAAAACGATACCACCCAATTGCCCACCCGTACATACCGGCGCAGCTTGCGCAGTATTTACAGAAAATATTTGTCTGTTTTCACCGTTTCTAACAAGACTTATAGGTGTTATAAGTATCGCGAGAAATATTGAAATCGATATACAAAGTGACTTTTTTCGAGAGGATTTCATGCAAGGATTTTATGTTTATATTAGTTAGATTAAGTATACAATATTTTTTGTCCTCTGTCTTAATTTGTGCTGTGTATT
>CALHMM010000098.1 GCA_938034715.1 Minisyncoccota bacterium | reverse complement strand
CACGATGTTGCCAAAGCCACGAAACTAAACGCTCTATGTCTACGGTATTTCAATCCCTTAGGAGCACATCAAAGTGCTCTGATCGGTGAAATCCCAGCTGAAATCCCAGCAAATCTCACTCCCTATCTGATGCAAGTTGCCTCTGGCAAACGTCAGACACTACAAGTATACGGGGATGACTATCCATCACCTGATGGTACGTGTATTCGTGACTTCATACATGTCGTAGATCTCGCAAAAGCACATGTTAAAGCACTCGACTATCTGATCAACACATCGAAACAGTCATACGAAATATTTAACGTAGGCACAGGCAAAGGGACAAGCGTCATGGAACTCATCAAAACTCTTGAAGAAATAACTGGAAAAAAGGTGCCCTACGTCATCAAGGAGCGTCGACCAGGCGATGTCATGGAATGTTTCGCCGATCCTTCATTGATCGAGCAAAAAATGAATTGGAAAGCGCAAAAATCAGTCAAAGAAGCCCTAGAAGACGCTTGGCGATGGGAACAAACAAGGCAATAGTAAAGCCGCTTACAAGAGAAAATACTCTCTTATGGAGTCATCGCAATCATGATATAATTCATATGTGTATGAAGAATTTATCTCACTATAAAACTTATAGTAAAAAAGTATTTACCGCATCCTTTGTGATGATGCTTTTTTTGCCGTTTACATCAATTGCACAGTCTGATCCGGCACAAAACACAAAAGTGTATCGTTTTTATAGCGACAATTATAGAGCTCATTTTTATACAAACAGCCAAGAAGAAAGAGATCTACTGATCGACACAAACCCGAACTGGTGTTACGAGGGAATTGCATACTATACCCCAACCCAAAAAACTGACACAAAGCCCCTTTTCAGATTTTACTCCCCTGTATACAAGTCTCATTTTTTTACAATATCATCTCAAGAGAAAGACTTTCTGATTCAAAATGATAGCAATTGGAATTACGAAGGAATTGCATACAATGTTTCCACTTCAAGCGAAGGTAATCTACCCCTCCATCGATTCTACTCACCAGTCTTTAATGCACATTTTTTCACAACAAGCGAACAAGAAAAAGCGCAGCTCATAAACAATGATGCCAATTGGAATTACGAAGGAATTGCTTTCTACGCGACCAGCGGACCCCTAGAGCTGCCAGAGACTGTCTGTGGGAGACCTATCCCAGTAGGAGAAGTCGGTCCGGATATCTCTGTTGGACTAGATGAATATGAAAGGGATGATATTAGAGAAGATCCGATCGTTCTATCTGCAACAAAAGCATTTAATGCAATAGACTCAAATGGAAGAATTCTAGGCTCTGTAAAGCCCAAAGACGAAATAAACATTTATTACGATGGCGACAGTATGTTAAAGCTTGTCATCGGCGAAAGCGAAACCCTCGTAGATAGAGAGATTTTTTTTCGAGCGCAAGCAGCGGAAGATGACTACAATATTATTTTTACTGTATCACGCCCAGACTCCATCTACGATGAGTTCCGTCACAGCATGAAAATACGCTATACAAAGTCAGTAAGGAGAATATGGACGATCAACACTCTCCCGTTAGAGCTCTATGTCTGGGGTATAGGTGAGATAACAGCTACAGGACCAGAAGAATACAACAAACTCATGACAACAGCTTTTCGTACTTACGGATATTGGAAATTACTCAACTCCACGACATTTGCAGCGCAAGGATTTACTGTTGTAGCGACGCCAGCAAACCAAATCTACGGTGGCTACAAATGGGAAAAAGACCATCCACGCATCAGAGAGGCAGCCACACAGACAAGAGGTAAGGTAGTTACGTACGACAACAAAGTGATCCTCCTCCCCTTTTCATCTTGGACGGATGGAAATACCAGACACTATCTCGACGGACACTGGGGTAGCAATTGTAAAACCGACCCAAAGAAAGAGATTAGCAGTGCCTTTCCCTATTTGATTGGCGTCGATGACTCTCAAGGGAAACACCCATCTTCTGATACTTGTGCTCTTGCTGCAGGAGGAAATCATATGGTCGGAATCAGCGCAAACGGTGCACTCAATCGAGCAAAACAGGATGACAAATGGGATGATATCCTCAAGCACTACATCACAGATATTGATTTACAAGCACAATACTAGAGCAGTAAGATCCTAAAACCCATCATTATGAAAAAAACCCTCATAACACTTGCAGCATTTATACTGAGCATTCTAGCAGTTGCCTACACTGTTTTCTCCCAAAGGACACAGACTGATCAAGGAGAAATCACCATAACCCCAAATGTCATCCCAGAGCGCGAAGTTCGACCAGACCAAGAGCAGTCTCAAAAATCACCACAACCCTCCCCTGAGGCGCAAACACCACGACAAGAGGAAGAGCCTCCCGCACAAGAGCCAAAGAAAAGTGCGTTCCATATCACAAGAGAGGATTGCTCCAATGAATGCGAAAATTTTACGCAAAACTCGTCTGGATGGCGGTATTGTGCAAACAGATGTGATATAATACCAGTACAGGAGGAGAATGCTCAGTGTGATACAAAGACTGGATTATCAAAAGACTACTGTTTAAGAGATGCAGCCATAAAACAAAATAATCCGAGCGGCTGCGACGAAATAAGTGACCGTGGCATAGCCCAGCAGTGCTCAAATAAGATCATAGAAAGCCTTGTTGATGGATTTTAAAATGATTATGAAAAACAGGCAAAAAAAACAAACTGGCAACGTGCTGGCAGTTTTTTTTGTATTTGCGACGATCTCAAGTTTATCAATGATCTTGCCCCTTTCATCCAAAGCCAACGAACAATCAGTAGAGCAAGCTAACGGCGTTATCGTCCAATTTAACGACACCAGAGGACCAGCCAGTACCAAACCACAGATGCAACAAGCTATAGGTGACAGCGCAATAGTCGTCGATGCTGTCGAAGATCTAAACATTGCCCTTGTTAAAGATAATGAAACTGACATTGACGACCTCATCGAAGAACTAGAGAAAAATACAAACGTCAAAAGAGTTGAGCCCAACCTAAGTAGAAACTATTCCGCCTTCACGCCAAACGACTCTAACTTTTCAGACCAATGGGCACATAGGAACACAGGACAAAGTGTCAACGGTAGTAGCGGCACCAATGGATCAGATATTGATTCGACGGTTGCCTGGGGCCAAGAAAGCACCGGCCCAAACAACGTCATTGTGGCTGTAATTGATACTGGTGTAGAATACACACATCCAGATCTAGCAGCAAACATGTGGAATGGCTCGACATGTGTCGATGACTTCAATATCGCAATACCAGGAGGTTGTCCATTTCATGGATGGAACTACGAAAATAATAATAATAACCCCAATGACTCAGGCCATTCAAATCCTTCTTTTTCAGGTCATGGAACTTTTGCAGCAAGTATCGTTGGGGCAGTATCTGGAAACACACAAGGCATCTCCGGATTCTCAAGAAACAACCGTCTAGACATAATGGCTCTGAGATTTAGCTTTGACGTTTTCTCCGAAATCAAAGCAATAAACTTTGCCAAATTCAACGGGGCAAAAGTGATCAATGCAAGCTACGGTGGCGGAGGGTTTTCGCAAATTGAATCAGACGCAATTGCCGCCTTTCCTGGCGTGATCGTCGCAGCATCTGGCAACGGAGGGTCTGATTTTATAGGTGACAATGTTGATAGTAGTGCATTTTACCCATGCAATTACAATCTCTCAAACATCATCTGTGTCGGCGCAACAAACCAACACGACCAACTGGCTACTTTCTCCAATTACGGAACGACCAACGTTGACATAGCAGCACCGGGAGTCAACATCCTAGGTATTTATCGCGGGGATTACCTTTTCGGAAACGGAACATCCTTTGCTGCGCCACTGGTAAGCGCAGCAGCAGGCATGGCATATATAAACAACCCGACACTTTCTCCAGCGCAAATCAAAAACATCGTTCTCTCTCAATCAGATTCAATAAATACACTAAATGGGAAAATAGCGAGCTCCAGACGACTAAATTACGCAAAAATTCTCGGTATCTCAGTTCCTAATGTCAATGATCCTAGCAATTCCACACACCAGAACACTTATCGATTCTACAGCCCTACATTTCAGGGACACTTTTTTACGACATCAGCCGGCGAAAGAGACAGTCTCATCACTAACGATCCTAATTGGAATTACGAAGGCGTGGCATTTAAGACATATAAATCAGCAGTAAACAGTGACGTAAAGCCAGTGTTCAGATTTTATAGTAGTAACTTCCGAGCCCATTTCTATACAATTAGCGAGGTGGAGAAAGACGCTTTGATAAACAATGACCCTAATTGGAATTACGAAGGCGTAGCATATTATGCAGGAACCAAAAATTCTAACGCAGTACAACCGCTTTATCGATTCTACTCACCAAATTATCGAAATCACTTCTTCACAGTATCCGTCGGAGAAAAAGACAGTATCATAGCAAACGATCCAAATTGGAATTACGAAGGCGTGGCATATTACGTGCCATTATAAACCTCACTTACATCTACCCTACTCCCCACTATTTTGTACACGCAAGCTGACGTTGCAGCACTGCAGTATTTGAATCCCTCTGCTGACTTGATTCAAAATACTTGACTATTCACAAAGTCTTTACTTATCAAAAAAATCACCTCTGCATCCATCGGAGGTGATTTTTTGAATCAAGATTTTACAGTTGCTCCGTCATTAAAATCAACTTCAAACCCGGTCACGAGAACTAGTCACTACAAACTGGACCATTTTCGACATACCATGCGATACCTTCATAATTCCAATTCGGATCCTCATTTTGCAAAAAGCTTTTCTCAGTTTCCGATGTAGAATAAAAATGCCCTTTGTAAGTAGGGCTGTAAAACCGATATACAGGGATCGTGCCCTGCGCTTGATTTTCATATGTATAGTAGGCTTCTCCCTCATAGTCCCAATTAGGATCATTGCTAATAAGCGCATCCTTTTCCTGTGTGCTCATTGTGTAAAAATGATGCTTAAAGGCACTTGACCAGAATCGGTACACAGGAGAAAGATTCGTTGCTTCTCCTGAAAAAACGTTATAGGCAACACCCTCAAAATTCCAATTTGGATCAGTCTGTACGGCATTTTTCTCATCCTCTCCATTTGTAAAAAAATGTCCCTGAAATGTAGAGCTATAGAAGCGATACAATGGCAGTGCAGAGCTTTTTGTCACTGTAGTGTACTCATATGCCCCAATGTCAGGTGCGCTCCCATACGGGCGAGTATTTGCATCTCGATCAAAACACAGTCCGATATCTTGAGCAGCGTTATAAGCGGCAGAATTTGTATTTATACCGTAACCTGAAGAAAACGTGCTAATATATTGCGGATCACCAACCCTATTGTTACTCGCACGAGCAATCTGCTCGTCAAGATCACTGACTGTGAAGGATCTTGATGGACCTATTGTGTAATAAACATCCCCCAACTCATCAAAAAGATTATTTGACAGGGTTACACGCGAAGATTCCTCCCAAATTGCATAGTTATTATTGTCTGAAAAAATATTATTACGCACAGTAGAACTTGCGTCTATACCTGTCTGGATATTCATACCACCACCCTCATTTGTACGTCTCGCTGTGTTACCCACAATAGTATTATGATCGACATAACTCAACGAACCAGTAATAAGCGCTACCCCGCCCCCATACTCACTGACGTTTTTTGCAATAACATTATTACGTAATTTCATTGTAGCATTTGCAATATATACACCCCCTCCATGAGCAGGACTAGAAGTAGCTGACACAATATTTTTCTCGATGGTATTACGCACAATATTTGGGGAAGCATTTTCTGCAATCACGATACCAGCCCCACCGCGAGCTGCAGAGTTTCTATCGATTAGATTGTCAGCGAGCTTAGAAGTTGATTTGTTATAAAAACTCACTCCCCCTCCATATCCAGAACCTGGGAAATCGCCATCTTCGACAGCAGTATTACTCGAAATAGTATTACTAGTAATTGTCACTTCACTCCCTTCAGTCTCATTGTGAATACCCCCACCATATGATGCTGTATTACCTGATATTGTATTGCCTTGAATTACAGCAGTCACACCTTTGCGCAGAGCAATACCCCCACCAGCATGTTTAGCAGTATTGTTTCGTATAACATTATTCGAAATAACTGGCGCACTATTAGCATCGACATAGATCCCGCCACCGCCACCGCCATTGACATTGTTTACAACAATTGTCGCTGTATTTGATTCTATAACACTGTTGATTATTGTTGGTCGAGAATTATTCACTATGTAAATACCGCCACCATAAAATGGCGTTGTATTATTAGAAATCGTAGTGCCCACAATTGTTGGATTGGCCTCATCGTTTATTAAGATACCTCCACCATGCTCACTTCCAACATTATCAGAAATAATGGAATTTTTTATCACCGGGTCAGACTTTGTAATAGTGACCCCACCACCACGTCCAGTCGTTCCTTGCCCACCTGTAATCCGAAATCCTTCAAGTCTAAACACTTGTCCGTCATCCTTAACATTTTTGATATCAAGAGTTGTAAATGTTCCATCACCTCGTATAACTGTACTTGACGCACCATCTGACGAACGAATCGTTATGTAGTCACCATCAATTTTTATATTTTCTGTATACACGCCTGGCGCAACCACGATTTCATCTCCATCACTGGCATTGCTAATCGCATCATTTATCGTAGGATTTTCACCGCTAGGCACATAGAGAGTTACAGCACGCGCTTCATCCACGCCCATCAAAATAACCATACAAAAAGTCACGATTACGCCTGAGCTAAAAAGTTTTCTATTCATTTCTTTTATTTTAAGATTATTCTCATTTTACCATATGAACACAGAGATTTTTCAAAACAAACAACACGAACAAATCAAACATTATTTAGCGACTTGTTCGTAAAAAAGATTGCATGTCAGATACTATATCCACTGGGAGCTTACTCTCCAAGATCAACCCTTGAGAATACTGCTTAACTCGTTCAGCAGGGGCTCCAATATCAAAAACTGCGAGTGGGTAGTTCATAGCTATAACTTCACTAGTGGTATAAGAAAATGTCTCAGGCCAAATCGACGGGATCAAAAATATATCAATACTCTCCTGTGCGACGATTCCCTGCAATCCTTCCAGTGAATACCGACCCATTTTCTTAACACAACGATATTTCTTGAGACCAGAAGACTCTCCAAAAAGGACAATTTCCACCGCAAGACTCTCTCGCTGTATATGCTGAGCTAACGAAGAAAGTACGTGAGAACCCTTTGTATAACTGATATCGCCCAAAACGCCAATACGAAAAGTCCCTTCCTTTGAGTGAGATTCTTCATTCTCACCAGAACTTAAAAGATTGTGAGTATAATTTGTATCATGCGACTCAACGACAATCTTGCCAGAAACATTCTCATACGCCTTCGTTACAATACTTGCAGAAGCATCGGAAAAGAGATGAATCTCATCCACATCATCAAAGAAAGTCTGCCATGCGGCACGCCATTGCAAAATATCCCGATTTCTAGAAAAAACCTTGTAATTGGTCTGTGTTTTTAATAAACACCGTTCGCATGCCTGTAAATCTTTTGGCAAATCAGGAACGCCGCAATACTCAGACTTTTCGTTAACCAATGTAAAATTTGGACAAACGCAAAAATAATCATGTACATAAAACACGACACGAGCAGATTTCCGCTTTTTTAGTTCAATGATCTGCCTTTGGACCTCTTCAACCTGTGGATAGGAGACCAACTCATTGACATATATAGTACAAACTTCGAAATGCCCAAGAAATTCTAAAAGATCTGTCATATTTTCTACAGAAAATGTCCATCGCTGCGACGGATGCACGATAACAATTGAATACTTCTTGTGAAGATGCTCGTATCTTATGTGAACACTTGGAAACCCTTGATCCAGTCTTTTTTGGACGAGCCTATCTGCAAACATACATGCTCCCCCTCCAAGAGAATTATCAAAAATCAAACTCACACCATCGGAAGTTCCAATTAAAATTTTTGCATACAAAAATTCCCGCAATGCCTTATACTGATCCTCATCAAAAAACTTCTTGATCCGACGATTGTATCCAGGATACCTTTTCTCGATTATACGCATATGGTCTTGGATAAGCTGTTTTTTGTGTTCTGGCGCAAAAGAGCCACCATGCTTATGATAGACAAAAAGATTAGGCACATGGACATTGCGATAGCCTTTTGATTTCGCCTTTAAACAAAAATCTGTCTCTTCTCCATAACCCCTTCCAAATGCCTCTTCATCAAACAATGCTATATAAGTATCATCACCTTTCAACGACAATTCTTTAAAGACATGATAATTAACACCCATACAAAAACCCATGCCCGTTGGCACATCAAAAATCACATCTTTCCCAAGAGATCGCTCAAGAACAGAATCAATCCTCTCATATGAAATATTTGCGATCAACTCTTGTGAAGGATCCACATATGCTAAACGTGGAAAATTAAAAATCTCGCCAGCATTTGTATATGGTGTCGTTGTAGCAATAGTGTCATCAGAAAAAATTGGCACCATCAGTCGTTGTAACCACTCAGATGGGACTTCTGTATCAGTATTTAGCAACACAAAATGTCCGCGGACATATTGCATGGCACGATTAACTGTAGCAACAAATCCCTTATTAGCGTCATTAAACTCAAGAATAATTTCTAATTCTGGTAGAGATTTGTTCGTTTTTCGCACAAAGTCCCGAAGAAAAATCTTTACCGCAGGATCAGGACTAGCATCATCAATGATAATCAATCGATAAGCAATATTTGTTTTCTCGACAACGCTAGAGAAAAGGGGCTCTAGATACTCCAAACCATTGTATACAGGAACGATAACATCGACAGGCTCGTCACTACTCCATCCTTTTTGACGATTATAAGGCTCGAGTTCATCGCCTCGGATATATGGACGAATATGTTCGAAATCAAAAATGATATCACTTGATTCCTCATCTTTGAGTGTTGCATATTTCTTTCCTTGGGCGACACCTTTGCCGTAACGGACAAAATTTACTATACGAACACCCGTTTGATAAAAACCTTCCTCATGCAAATTACCAAATGTACTCGCCACCAAATAGCACACCTTACTGTACATTCGATACAATCGCATCTGCTCTAGGCGAGATTTTATCTGCAATTTCAAAGAGTCAAGTGACATACACTCAAAATCTGATTACTTCTTGATTAAATACTTTTTGATCATCGCCAACGGGTGAAAAATCGCAAACACAACTTTCGATAGTATGTGTTGAAAATTTGTCACAACATTACCAACTTTCAACACACCAGGAGACAGACTCCCCTCCCTTTCTTGAATCTTTTTTTCTAAGAGATGATTTTCATACAGTATCTTTTCATTTTTCTCAACACTCTCCTTTAAGGCATTCTCCGCACTAATAAGATGATCATACAAGTCCTCTTGGGCCACATGAATATCATGATCACTATCCTC
>CALHMM010000097.1 GCA_938034715.1 Minisyncoccota bacterium | reverse complement strand
GCAAGACGTCTAGCAAGCGACAGATCAAACAACTTATTATTATTTTTGACGAACACACCACCAATCATTTCCTTGTCTATATGAGAAATGACTGTAGTCCGTGAATCAATATCAAGACGAGTGAGAATATCACGCACGGTCGAATCATTCAATTTCTCTGCACTATGCACTGCAACTTCTGGAAGTTCATTTTTCTTAGTCAGGATCGTGCGGTATTCCTTCAAGATACCGGGGAGGAGATAGCCGCTACCTTCTTCTTTCAAAGTACCTGAGAGACGTGAAATATAGCTCTCCACATCTGCGGAAGTACCTGTCGAAAGCTCATACAGAGCTATAGCATATTGTTTGGCTGTTTTTTTCACATTTCTAGTCGTAGCTTTCGCATAGACTCATTAAATATTACAATAGATCTCAACCTCACTAACTTTTAATCTCATGCTCGATAAATTCATCATGCTTCCCATCCACTTCCTTTGCTAGAACTTTGCCCGATGCAGCTACGACGAGCCCCGCAATCTCTTTTTGCACACTACTCATCAGGTTTTCCTTCTCCGCCTCGACTGCCTTTTTACCTTGCGCAACAATCTCCTGCGCTTGTACTGTAGCTTCATCCTGCGCATTTTTGCGTGTTTCACTTGCCTGTTTTTCAGCACGTGAAACGATCTCACCAGCTTTTTCACGAGCATCCGCAAGCTCCTCTTCGAGACGATCTTTTGCCTGTTCACTCTCTTGTTTGGCCTTCTCTGCACTAGCAAGAGTATCGGCTATTTCTTGTTTGCGCTTCGCCAAAATGCCCAGCAAAGGCTTATAAACCCAACGGTTCAAGAAATACAAAACAATCAAAAAATTGATAATCTGAAAAATCAGCTTTATCCAATCAATACCTAGTTTTCCAAAAATTTCCATAATGTCAGTTTGTAACGAGAACTAATAATTAGTAACTAGCCACTAAACATTCTAAATTGATAAACCGCACAACCCATCCTATTCGCTAAGCTTTGTAAAAATTTCATGCGCGAGTGCAGTTCAAGACGCGAGACAAGATTTTTCATAAGCCATACACCCGTATGGTATTGAAAAATATTTTCTCAGCAACGAAGAAATGTGCCACGCAAGGAATTATTACTAGACGACGAAAATAAGAAGGATAGATACAACAAACGCAAAAATTCCAAGCGCCTCTGCAAGTGCAAATGCGAGAATCATATTTGTACGAATGTTATCAGCTGCTTCTGGGTTTCGCCCCATTGCTTCAAAAGCCTTTGCAGCAGCGAGTCCTATACCAATCGCAGGACCAATCGCTCCCAAACCAATAGCCAAACCAGCTCCCAAGAGCTTAAACGTTTCTGGCGCTAATACCTGTGGATCCATAATGTTATTTTACTTAATTATATTATAACAATTCATCGAGAGATATAATCTCTGAACAATTTTCCAAGAAAACTCTTCACAGACGATATCCGATCTAATGTTGATGCGCAGTAGTTGCTTGCTTCACAAAAAACAGCGTAAGCATCGCAAAAACCGCAGCCTGCAACACACCTACGCCCATTTCAAACAACATAATTGGCACTGGAAATGGGAATGGGATCTTAATCCACTCAAACACAATAGCCTGTAATGTAATCGCCAACAGCACAATAATCTCACCCGCAAAGATGTTTCCAAACAATCGAAATGAGAGAGAAATTAATCGTGCAAGTTCACTGATAAGCTCGATCAAACCAACAAAAAAGTTGATTGGCGAGGAAAAGTTAAAGAAATTTTTCAAATACCCAAATCCTTGTGTGCGAAAACCCATAAACTCAACAAAGACAAAAGAAACCAAAGCCAGAGCAAGCGTCATATTTAAATCTGCATTAGGGCCACGAAAAAGATGTAAAATCTTTTCCTTGCCACCTTCAAGCTCTTTGACCACCTCAATTGATCCAACACCAGGGATAAATTCGATCCAGTTAGCAACCAGTATGTAGAGAAAAAGAGTGATTATAAGCGGAAAAGCAATCGTTGTAATACGATCATTGCCGAGAATCTTTGTCATCTCTCCATGAATATATCCTACCAAGCTTTCAAAAAAAATTTGCAACTTCCCTGGCGTTCCTGTTGTTGTAATTTGGCGACCAACATAAAAAGCCAGTCCAATCATAAACACAGAAACAAGTGCTGAAGTTAGCAAGGTATTAGAGAACGCATATCCAAAAAAGGTACCGATATTATCTGGAATAAAAACAACATGCAAAGCACTCTCGCCATGTTCTGCGCCATGAGTTCCTGCATCTGCCACATTATGCTGATCTACAGCACCTGAAACAGTGGCCTCCTGTGGGAGACGTTCAAAATTCTCTGATTGTGATAGTGGTTCTGACATCGACGTAAAACGCCCGGATATCCCGCGGCCTGTATTACTGAGTTAGTGATGTCATTTAAAATCGTAGTAAAAATACAGAGTAAGCCGTAGCTACGGCCATGGGGTCATGAGCGTAAACGCTCAAAAAACCAGCTTTGTCTTTCTCAACGATCTCAAATAACAACAATTGGAGTATACTACAAGTCTTTCACTTTGACAAGAATGTAAATTTATTACGTCAGATCCTACAGGCTTGCACCTGAAAAACCTATCAATGTCCCAAGAATTAAAGCAGACTCAGTAGGCACCCACGGTTAAATAGACACAAAAAAAACCGACTCCAGCACCAACAACTTCCCCACTCACCCATTCTAGAATTTAACGAGACATATTCGCCATTCTTTCTTACAATAGCAAATATTTGTCTACTACTATGATTCGTATTATTTATATGATATCCTGTCTATACAATATTTCTTATAAGCAATTTCGTGCAGCGTCACACCGTACGGGTGTACATTGCTGATGAGAAATAAAAAAGCCCTTTTGGCACAACGCTTGCCTGAGAGGGCTTTTATGTTCCAAAACGAAAGTCAATCTCAAATCCGAAAAAATTTCCTCGTTGTAAACGCTGTAGTTTGTAAAACATGATCAGCAGAAACATCCTTGAGGGATGCTATGCGCTGTGCAACATACTTTATATAGCGCGGATCATTTCTTTTTCCACGGTGCGGCTTTGGCGTAAGATACGGACCATCAGTTTCGATCATCATCCTCTCTAGTGGAATAATCCGCAGCACATCACTCATTTGGTCTCCATCATTCTTACTAAACGTTACATTACCCGTAAAAGAAAAAGTCACATTTTCAAGTGCTAGAAATTCCTCTGTGACAGCCACATTTCCCATGTAGCAATGCATAACAAACTGTGTCTGCGGATTATCTGCAACAATCTGCACACAATCAAAATACGCGTCACTCGCAGCAACATCTCGAGGACGACAATGCACGACCACAGGAAGTCCAAGTTTTTGAGCAAGAGCAATCTGCACAACAAATCCTGTTCTCTGCCACTTCTGCTGTCCAAATGTTATCTCATTGTCATCGTGAGAAAAGTAGTCTAGGCCAATTTCACCAATTGCAACAACTTTATCATTTTCAGCCATCCTTTCAATTTCTCCCACAGCTGATTTCAGAGCTTCCATCCGCTCAGTCTCCTTTTGATCAGCACCAATCCCCTGCATCCATTCAGCTTGACGCTCTTCACCTCCATTAAAGACTTGTGGATGCAATCCAACTGCAGAAAATATCTTCTCATGCTTCCCAGCAATCACAAGAGCGTCACGTGACTCCTGTACGCTAGTACCGATATTTACAAGAGCCTCCCCTCCTGCAGCAAAAAACCTCTCAATAAGCTCATCGCAATCCGTCTCGTATCGGGCATCATGCAAGTGAATATGTGCATCAATCATAAAATCATCTTAAATTTACGTTCAATGTAAAAATCATAACATAAATGCTTCCACCCAGACAAAACAAAAAAGCGCTTCGCGCTTTTTTGTTTGTATATACTCTATCTAAATGTGCAACAACCTTTCAAAAATATCTACCGCCGTTTGTTCTTGACGCTTTTCTTTCAAATGTTCATTGAGTACACGGCGAACCTCTACAGGATCCAACTGATGTAGTGGCACATGCACATATGGGAAAAAATGTCCTTTTACATGAAAACTGATAACTCGCGTATGTGGTGGCTCATAAAAAATCCAGTAAGACTCAATCTCGTCATAGTGATGAATACGATCCCCCACAACAATTCCATCCACAGTTATAGCAAAATCAAGCACGCGAGGCGGCGTAACCACATACAAAAATCCTACCGCACCAATGACAAGGAAAACAATCGCCATCACAGGACTATTTGTAAGGACTGCGTAAAGAGCAATCAGCGCAATAATAATCGCCGCACAGGTATACCACAACTTACTCTTCTGATACACTTCATATTCTGGACCTTGCCAATGTGCAAATACTTCTTCTGGGTGCTCTGCGATGTACGCATTCTCAGTCCTACCATATTCAAAAACCTGCTCACCATATTCATCAACCTTCCCTACGGGACGATTATCTGTGCTATGCGTAGCTGGTACAGGTTGCGCATCTTCACCAAAGAGCTTCTTAGCTTTTTCAACTGTGGAAGTTTGCTTTTTTTTATGGCGTTTTTTCTTTCCACCCCCACGTCCTGGCGTTTGGTGATTTTGAATCATGTTTTGCCGCATGTTAAAAACCATCGCAAAATTCTTTTATATTTATAAACATATCATACCACATATTTACAACTTCGTAATCAAATGATATGATGCCCTAAGTCTACCAAAGGAAGCGTGGCTGAGTGGTCGAAGGCGCCGGTCTTGAAAACCGTAGTCCCTTCACGGGGACCGAGGGTTCGAATCCCTCCGCTTCCTCCGAATAATAAAGCACTCCGAAGGGGTGTTTTATTGTTTGGAGATACAGAGAATTCGAAGTT
>CALHMM010000096.1 GCA_938034715.1 Minisyncoccota bacterium | reverse complement strand
AAGCATGCAAACTTGGAGCGTGACAGAGGTAGCGAATTGGAGGCTGAGAGTGTTGATTATGTCATTATGCGAAGGATTATTTCTCAGAATCAAAACAGGACAAAACTTTTTCGTGAAGCTCATCGTGTTTTGAAGGATTCGGGAGTGCTTTTGGTAATCGGTTTGCTTGAGGGGGCGCCTGTGGGGATCTCGCGTGAAAACGTCATAAGTCCAGAGATGATGCGAGATTTTGCAGACACTGCAAACTTTAAAGATCCTCGTGGTATTATAGTAAATGTACATCATTTTGGTATTACTTTTACGAAATAGGTTTTCCTATAAAATAAAATTATGCAAAAAAAAATAGTCCTTTTGGGACTCGTGCTTTGTGTCTTTGTCTTTACTGGATGCAAGAAAGAGGCGGCTAGTTTTGACACGTCACTTTCTGTTTGGGGTGTTTTTGACAATGAGGGGGATTATCGCGAAGTCTTTAATTCTTATGTAGGCTCACATCCGCATGTGAGTAATATTAGTTATCGTAAATTTACTATTGATACATATCGAGATGATTTGCTCAACGCACTTGCCTCTGGTAATAATCCTGACATTTTCATGATTCATAATACCTGGCTTCCAGAATTTGCTGATAAAATTGCTCCTGCGCCGAAGGGAATGATGAATCCAGAAGCAATTACGCCAAATCTCGCTGATGTTGCGACGCGTGATATGATCTTTGGTGGTGAGATTTTTGCTCTTACTCCGACAGTGGATTCGCTTGCACTTTATTACAACAAAGATATTTTCAATGCAGCTGGGATTACCTCACCGCCTGCAACATGGAGTGAGTTCGATGAGATTGTTAAGCAGCTCACTCAGATCGACGATAATGGAAGGATTATACGTAGTGGTGCTACACTTGGTACTGCAAAAAACATTAGCCGTCCAGAGGATATCCTTACTGTGCTGATGATGCAAGGTGGTGCGGAGATGACACGTGGTGGAAGTGTGTTTTTTGACAAGGGTATAAATGCAGGGAGTAAAGCCATCAATCCTGGTCGTGATGCACTTTTATACTACACATCATTTGCTCGCGGTACTTCGCCAGTATATACGTGGAATAATGCACAGCATTACTCTATCGATTCATTTTATGAAGGAACAGCTGCTATGACGATTTCGTACTCGTATAGCTACGATACTATCAAAGCAAAGAATGAAAAGTTAAATTTTGCAGTAGCGCCTCTTCCACAAATTGACGATCAATCACTCGGTCAACAAGCAAATTTTGCAAATTACTGGATGTTTGTTGTTGCAAAAAATCATAAATTGGATGCCCCAAAGCAAGGTGAAACTTTTCAAGTGAATAACCGTATGAAGATCTGGGAGTCATGGCAGTTCTTGCGTGTTTTTGCTTTGCATCCAGGCGGTCAGATTCAATTACGTAGCCCACTTGATAATTCTGTTTACACAACAGTCTTCCCGATTGATTTAGCGAAAAAGTATCTAGAAGTTACGAAAAAGCCTCCTCTGCGTAAAGATTTGATTGAACAACAAAAAAATGACGTCCGCTTGGGGGCATTTGCTCGTGGAAATCTTATAGCGAGAACGTGGTTGCGCAGCAATGCAGAGCAAGTAGATGATGTGTTTTCTGAAATGATTGATAATGTAAACAAAGGGCTTAGCGTTGAAAAAGCGCTTGAAGCAGGTGCGGGGAAGACACAACAATTGATCCGTACAAGATAAATTTATGCTTAAACGAAATTCCTTTTTTCTTTCCTTGGTGATCATGCTAGCTTGCTTTTTTGCTTTACCAGAAGTTTCTATAGCACAATCAGATTCAATTGTTTCTCCTGATGGTGGGATCGTGCCTTGTGGGGATGCAGGCGAGCCAAAGTGTGATGTGTGTCACTTTATTCTTCTGGGATTTAACATTATTACATTCTTTCGGAATATTTTGATTGTTGCTTGTATCGTGATCATCACTATCGCAGGGGTTATCTACATCGTTTCTGCAGGAAATCAAGCTATGATCACAAAGGCAAAAGACGCACTCAAATATGCGCTACTTGGTGTGCTGATTATTCTGGTTGGCTGGGTCGTTGTGACATTTGTTATACGTAGTGTTGCTTTGGACGAAAATGGTGCAACACCAGCTGCAAATGGCAGTGTCGGTTTGTATGTAGAACAAGGATCATTGTGGTCATTTAATTGTTCTGGTCCTGTTGTTGAATAGTGCGAAAGTATTTTTAGTTATATGAGAATTATCCATACAGCACATGCTCAAAGTGTCATTGGCGACGCACCAACTGTTTTAGAGCTCATCCTCCGCGTTTTACAATTCTTACTCTCGATTAGTTCTGTGTTGGCTTTGGTGGCTATTGTTTTTGCGGGCATACTTTATTTGACAGCGGGTGGAGATATTAACAGGGCCGCTCTCGGGAAACGGTCATTAATTGCTAGTGCAATTGGACTTACGGTAATTGTCGTGTCTCTGGTTATCGTCACAACCGTTATTGGAACGATCGGCGCTTAGATTGCTGCTATTTTATGCAACGCGAAACTATTTGCAGTAACTAGGTAATTATGTGTACACTGTGAGTGTATCTGTAATATTATTTCATGAAGTTACTTTACCTTGTTGCAGGATTTTTTATACCCAGAACAGCTTGGTCACAAGCGTCGCTTCCTGATAATCCAGGCCTCGCTCAAGGAAGTTTTGGTGAGATTTTGGAAAATGTCACTGCACTTGCGGCGAGTGCGCTTGCCCCACTGGCGATTCTCGTCATCGTGATTTCCGGGATTATGTTTATCGTATCAGGTGGCAATGAGGATCGTATTTCTGGTGCAAAAAGAATGCTCAGTGCTGCGATCTTTGGACTGATCATTGCACTTCTTGCATGGGTGTTTGTAAATACGATCGGTCAGACATTAAATGTCGGATAGACTACTTTTTTGTCATTGTATTAAAGTTTATACACAATGCTATTTTATTCCTTCGAGAAAGGTAATGCGGTTTATGGTATAATCTAGTTAGTAGTGTTTAGCTTTTAGTAAAATAAAAAGCTAACCCGTGGGGGTTAAAAACAAAGACACGAAATTAGCTGTTTATAAAAATAAAAGGAAGGGAGGTGAATGTGATATGACAAACGCATTACAATTGTATACAAAGCATCTTTTGTTTGTAGGAGTGGTTCTTGCTATGTTGCTTCCAGCTTTTGCTGCAGCTCAAGATATTGATCCTGTTGTAGAAGATACTGGTGGTTTCTATGTAACTGATCAACCACAATTTGGTTTAGCGACTGGTGGAGACGATCAGGGTTTGATCGGAGTAATCGAGCAAATTATCAAATTTTTTGCTAGCATATTGGCTGTACTTGCTATTCTTGTTATCGTGATTGCTGGTATCCTTTACATCACTTCTGGTGGAGACGAGGGTCGCATTCAGACTGCAAAGACGTGGCTTACATACGCTATTATCGGTCTCATCATTGCACTTCTTGCATGGGTTATCGTTAATACAGTGGCAAATGCACTCGATGCAGGCCAGTAGAAACATACTCTACTCAAAAACACTTCGTAAGGAGTGTTTTTTTGTTTTTGTTGTGGCAACTGTGTCATTGGTAAGGCTTTGGATGTGCTATAATATATTGAAAAGGCTACTCGAAAAAATAAAAATATACAGTGTCTATTTTCTCCAAAATTCGCTTTACTGGTCTGGTGATGATGATTTTTTCATTTGTCACATTTCCTTTAAATGCTCATGCAACGCCTGGTCATGATCCTGCTGAGAGGCTACATACTCATTGTGCAAATGGGGTAGTTACCTTTGCAACTGATCCGAGTGTTACAGAACAACCTGACTGTGGCGATGATTCTCCAGCTCCAACCCCTGCACCAGCACCTGCTCCAACCCCTGCACCAGCTAATAATCCATGTGAAGGTATAGCAGGCACAGTGTTTGTCGGCGGTGTTTGCTTACCGACAGAGCAGGCGTTGGGTATTCAGGATGATCCTGTGCAGAATATTTTGCTCAGCATAACGATGTTTGTTACAGGCCTTATCGGCGTTGTTGCCGTGCTGATGATTGTTATAAGTGGTGTAATGTACATGCTCAGTGCAGGAGATAGTGCTCGTGTAGAGACTGCGAAGAAGATTTTGACATACTCTATTATCGGACTGATCATTGCGCTTCTCGCGTGGGTGATCGTGAGTGTGGTGTCACGCGTTACAGGTGCTGGAGGACTAGAAGCATCTAATCCTGATGGCCCAGTAACAGGCACGGAGGTTATCGTTTGTATTGATCCAAATGATAGTACGACGTGTATTACTGTCCAAAATAATTTGTAGTGATTCTCATCTGAGTAGACGGTTGAGCGAGTAATATAAAAAAAGTTTATGAAAAAATATGTAATGATTGCAGTGTTTGGCATGCTCTTGCCCAATGTGACTTATGCACAATATACTTTACCTGGGAACTTTGGACTTTCAAATCAAGCTGGTGCTGTGGCTACGATTTCGGCGGTCATAGCATTTTTGGCAAGTATTCTTGCTGTGGTAGCAATTCTTATGATTGTAGTATCTGGTATATTGTATATGATTAGTGCGGGAGACACAGCGCGAATAGATACTGCAAAGAGGATTTTGACTTACGCGATTATTGGGTTGATCGTGGCACTACTGGCATGGGTGATCGTTAACGTGATTTCTAACACGCTTGGGGCGGGTAATGGAGGTGGAGGCAATGATGGTGGAGTGACTATTGATTTCTGTCTTACAAATCCAAATCTCGTTGTCTGTGGGGGAACAGAACTTTAGAATTTTTGCGAATGTCTTATCTTACTAAGATATAGGAGGTTTAGAGAGTTGTTTATATGTAGAGGGATTTATGAATCATTTTATTTCAAATCGATCGTTATCATTTTTTGTTGTAGCATCAGCTGCGGTCATTTTTGCAGTTTGTTTTCCTGCGACGGTTTCTGCGCACTTTCCCGACAATGGACATGCATCGGCCGCACATGAAGGTGTTGCGCTGCATACACATGGCCCTACTGGG
>CALHMM010000095.1 GCA_938034715.1 Minisyncoccota bacterium | reverse complement strand
AAAAAACCAAAAATCACCACTAAATGTAGAGATTTTGGATTTGTGAACCCACAGCATGGCTTTCCGAACTTGTGCCGCAGAGGAAATACATCCAAGTTAGCATTCAGAGTCTCGAAATGATAGTACAGTTGTGATCCCACGGAGAATCGAACTCCGGTTTTCAGGATGAGAACCTGATGTCCTAGCCGCTAGACGATGGGACCGTATATCCAATAAAACTGACTTCTCGTCAGCAATACAAAGATGATTATAGCATGAGCAGGGAAGTGTGTAAATAGTTTTTTGTGGAAATCTTTTTACCACTTCCCTGCCAATTTTTTTATAACGATAGGGGACTAGACGTAAAATTCTTCTACTTTTTCTCCCCTAGATACTCCTGGAGGGCATCCTCATAATGTCGTAAGGGATTCCTCTTCGTTACATCTAGCACCGAGACTGATGGCCTCTTAGCTGGGCGTGGGAATTCTTCTGGTCCTACAGGTGTAACTTGCGCATTTATACCTGCGATTTTGTAGAGGGCATTCACACCTTCGTACCAAGTCACTGCCCCGTCATTTACGATGTGGTAGATCCCCCTCTTGCAACCGTCTTCAAGGATCTTTTTACTTTCATTTGCTAGATCTGGAGCATATGTAAACTTTGAGAGCTCTCCATCCACGACTTTCACTTGCTCCCCACTTTTTTCACATTCTTTTCCTTTTTCTAGCATAACATCAAAGAAACTTTTTTTACCTACATCACTTGCAGATGGTTCTCCAAAGAGCTTCGAGAGACGGAAAATGTAATAGAGAAATCTCTCATCGTCCTCTCCTACTGCTTGCACTGCTAATTCTCCGTCAAACTTACTCTGTCCGTATACAGATAGAGGATTTGGATGATCGTCTTCAGCATATTGTAGATCGTCTGTGCTTTCTAAAGTCGTCGCATTGGCGCCTCCGCAACAGCCGCCTCCGCAGCACCCTCCCTCTGGTTTTGGTTTTTTTACTGGTGTTTTCCCATCAAATACGTAGTCACTAGAATAGTGCACCATGATAGCGCCTAACTGACTTGCAATTTTTGCTAGATTTCCTGGATAATCGACGTTCAGAGCTATAGCCATGTCTTTTTGCTTATCGTCTGTTTCACAAGAATCTACAGCATTGTATGCCACTGCGTTGTAGATGATGTCTGGTGATAATGCAGTGATTTCTCTCTCTAGACTTGCAGTATCTGTGACGTCGATTTCTTCTCGGTCCCAGCCGTTTACAGTGTATCCCCGCTCTGACTGATAAGCCTTTACCAGCTCCTGTCCGAGCATTCCTTTTGATCCGATGATGAGTACGCTTTTTTCCATAGCTGTTAACGGTTATGTGAAGTAAAAAATATATTAGTGTTCATGGTGCTTGTGTTTTTGGACGATGATTTTACGTAGACACAAGAGATGGAAAGCTGCTGCAAATGTTAGGACACTTACTAACACAAACAATAGTTCAAAGCTATATGTAAAAGCGATGAAGCTACCTACGCCAGCAGTGATCGCCATACCAAGATCAGTGAATGATCTGTACGCTCCCCATTCTGCTCCTTCATGCTTCTCATCTATATGTCTTGTAAAGACCGCTGTCCAGGCAGGGAAAATGATCGCACTGGCTATCCCGTACAAGAATTGAACGAAATATAGGTCGCCAGTGGAATCTACAAATATATACCCAAGCGGTATCAGCCCTGCAAAAAGTGTTCCTGTAACCATAGCGACCAGATCATCTCGCTCACCTTTTAATCGATCGATCATGATACCAATTGGGATCTGACCCAAGCTTCTAGTCAATAGATATACTGTAATTGCTACGCCAGCTGTTTGAATGTTGGCATCTGGGATCGTATCAGTGACGAAAATCGCAAATATCGGGGCGAGCAAGCCAAAGGCTCCCGTAACGACAACTTCGGAAAGGATGAGAACTTGTACTACATGGTTAAAGTCAAAGAATGTGAAAAAATGATGCTTTCTCTTTACCATGGTGTGCGATGATTCTCGCAATCGTTGCACGCTAGGAGGTAGTTTGTAGTTTTTTTTTGGTTTTACAGACATTTTGTTTTTTGATAACCATGCGAACTTCTTGTCTACCCATTATACCAAATGATTGGCCTGTTTCAGCCTCATTGTTCTTCAGAATTTTATACCTTACTTGTCTGACATATGATCACGCATGTATTTTTCATAACTACTGCCCTTAAGTGGCTTCCACCAGCTTTCATTTTCCTTGAACCACTGCACTGTTTGCTCTAATCCTTGGTCGAGTGTCATCTGCGGACTCCACCCTAATTCCTTATTGATTTTGGAGTAATTGATATCGTACCGGAAATCATGACCAGGTCTATCGCCTACAAACTCGATACTTCCTTCTTCTGACTTGCCCAAGAGAGCTACGATGGACTGAACGATCTGCAGATTGGTGGGCTGGTTGTCTCCGCCTACGCCATATGTTTCTCCTATTTTTCCTTCGTGAAGGATCAAATCGATTGCCGCGCAGTGATCACTAACATGAAGCCAATCTCGTATTTGATTGCCGTTGCCGTATACAGTTGCTTTTTTCCCTTCTAGGAGATTCGTAATGGTCAAAGGGATCAGTTTTTCTGGGTAAATATAAGGTCCGTAGTTGTTGGTGCAGTTGCTGATAGTGATGGGCAAGTCATGAGTATGAAAGTACGCGCGCACTAGATGGTCTGATGCTGCTTTTGATGCGCTGTATGGCGAGCGCGGATCGTACGGCGTGTCTTCTGTGAAAGCGCTCTCTAGTGGAGAAAGCTCTCCAAAAACCTCATCAGTTGAGATGTGGTGGAATCGTTTTTTGTATTTTTTTGCGCTATCGAGGAGCGTCTGTGTACCGATGACGTTGGTCATTACAAATTCTCTCGCGCTTAGCACGCTACGATCGACGTGTGTCTCAGCAGCAAAATGAACGATTGCATCGACATTTTTTACGAGAGAATCCACAAGCTTTTGATCACAAATATCACCTACTACTAGAGTGTATCTTTTATCGTCTGACCAGGATTCATTGTTTTTCTTATTTCCTGAATACGTCAACTTGTCCAGACAGATCACTTCGTAATCATCGTATTTTCCCAAAATATGATGGATGAAGTTTGATCCTATAAATCCGGCGCCGCCAGTGATAAGGAGTTTCATATGGATTTATTTTATATCTTTTAAGAGTGGATTCTGCTGATCTTTTTGCGAGACAATTACTTGGTCGTCGATATCAGGCCACACAATCCCCATGTCGGGATCGTTCCACATGATACCACCATCAGATTCTGGGGCATAGACATCTGTCGTTTTGTAGGTAAAAGTTGTGTCATCCTCCAGAGTGAGGTAGCCATGTGCCATTCCTGGTGGTACCCAGAATTGCACCCACTGCCAATTACCATCCTCATCTACCTGTGGCGGTGTGAGTTCAAGACTCTCGTACTGCCCATACGTTGGAGAATCAGGACGAATGTCGAGCGCTACGTCAAAAACACGCCCAGATAAAACACTCACAAGTTTCCCTTGCGCGTGTGGGTCTCTCTGGAAGTGCAATCCTCTGAGAACGCCTTTTTTTGAGCGTGAGATGTTATCCTGGACAAAATTAAGATCTTGACCAGTTACTTCTTTGTATCTACTTTGTTCAAAACTCTCCACAAAAAACCCTCTCTCATCACCGAAGACTTTTGGTCGAATAATTTTTACGCCATTAATTGTTGTTTTTTCAATCGTCATTGATAGTATTCTACCATATCCTTCTGCGATGGAATATCATCTATGACTAACACCTAGAGTTCGCCACGCAAAAGCTTATTGAGTCGTTCTTTGAGCTCTTGATTCGTTGGCTCACCTTTTTTGATGGCTTGAGAATCCTGTTTTTGTGTGAATTCTTGTCCTTGTGCTATTTTCTGTGAATCGATGAGAATATCTGCATCTTCACTGTAGAAATCGACATCATTGTCTTCTTGTTGTAGGCTTTCATTTGATTCAGTCGAAACAAGCTGTTTTTCATGTGGCATCTCAGGCGATGGTGTTTGCGATGATTCTTGAAATACTGAGACGTCTACGATTGGGAGGTTTCCTGGAGCATGTGCTGCACTTGAACTTGCTTCGTTTGTAGTATTACCACTTTCATTTTTTGCAGGGTTTTTGGACAGACTTCCGCCTGGAGCAAAATACTCCTCCTTCCCCCCATCTGATTCCTCAGGAGAGTCGTTTTGCATGTTTAGAGATCCTTGCTTTGAAACCTTTGGGTTTCTCTCTTCAATTAGTTCGGTGTCCATCTCTTGCAACTGCGCTACGCTTTGCTTGCGCTGATGCGGCAGTGAAAATGTTTTTGGAGATCCTGCAGAAGTTTGCTTTTGAGTACGAACACCTTGTTCATGTATTTCGTTTACATTGTCTGAACTACTATCTTTCCTTTTTGTACGCGGAAGGGAAGATAGCGAGAACATCTCAGATGTCTGCGTTTTCGATGATTCTTGTACCTTGGCAGATTCTTTCTCTTCGTCGAGAGCTCGTAATCTTTCAGCTGCACTTCCCTTGCCCCATTTTTCTGCTAATCGAGAACGATCGTTTTCTTGAGAATTGTTATTTTTACCTCCCCTTTTTTGTAAATTTTTTGTTGGGTCTTCAGTTACTTCTTCAACTATTTCCTGGTTTTGTTCGACTTGTTTATTCCTATTTATAGGGGTCCAGACTACAGACTCAACTCGATCATCTTGATCTGCAGTTGTACTTTGTGGATGTGATTGCTGCGGTCGGTCCTGCGCATCATGATTGACTTGCGAAGGTATCTCATCGCGAGGTAGGACTTTGTTATTTTCGAGATCATTAATCTGCTCGAGAACGTGCTTATCCTTATACCACTGTTCAAATTCCTCCTCGTCATCAGAGACGACTTCAGATTTATTTAGAAAAAGTGGTGATAGAGCCTTGATCACTAGAGCACTGAAAAGCAAAGAGATAAGGCCAATAGCCACTACATACTGCCACCGCATTGCCTCGTAAGTATTCCCAACGACGTCAAAAAAAGCTGGAAATGTAGATCCGTAGTGTTTGCGTATTTCCAGCAATATTTCGTTTAGAGCTGTTCGGTTTTCACGCGCAAGGTCTCTAGCCTCGTCTGCGCCATATGTGCTTAGGGTGAACGCTTGACCGCCACTGCTAGATTCGGCAATATTTTGGTAGGATGTATTTAACTGTTGCGCATTATCCGCTCTCTCACGCAAAGCGGCATTGGCGATTATTATTGCATTTGATGTAACGTCACGAGCATATGATCCGTCTGGTTGTTGCGAGAATAGTACGATCACGTCGCTCCTTACTCCATTTGTTGGGACAAAGTCAAAAGCCGTCAGTGACAGAGCTGTGGCGATCATGAGAATCAACAGTAATTGGAGTATTTTTTGTAGAAATGAAAGCTCTCCTCGCATAGATCATATGGTCATAAATAACCATATACTTTAGCAAATTGCAAATGTTTCGTCAAGTTTATTGGGCGTTTAGCATCTTTAGGCACTGCAAGATATACAATGCGTCTCTGTCCCACATTATTTCACCATTTTCAAGCATAATCTCAAAAGCATGGAGCGAAACCCAACGTAATTGCTCAATTTCATCATGATCAGGATTTTTTGGTGGATTCTCAAGTATATATGGGTCAAACGCAATGAAATATGACGTGGTCATGTTTATAGTTTTGTCTACTATGTCAAAATGTGGCAATTTTTCCCATTTGTCACTGGCCATTCCTATCTCTTCTGCCAACTCCTCTTTGGCAGTAGTAATGTCATCAAGACCTTCTTTGTCCATCCAACCACTAACAGCTTTCCACCTCGCACCTTTCTCATGGGCTCGAAATTCTTTTATCAATAGAATCTCCTTGTCTTTGGCAGGTATAACACAAACTCCAGGGCGCAAAACCATCCTTTCATATGTATGATCGCCCATTTCTTGCTCTGTAATTGTGATGTACTTTCCGGTGTAGACAATCTTTTTTTCTTTTTCCATAGGGTGTATTTGTAAACCTTGTACTAATGCACTACATGATCTTCGCAGCAGTTTTCAATTTTTCAAAAAAAATCGATCGCATTTTCTAGTCTATTCAATGACTCTTGTTTTCCCAATACCCAGGCGCAATCCATTGGACTTGGCGATCGCTTTTCTCCCGTCAGAGCAGCTCGAAGCGGCCAGAGAAAGCTACCACGATCATCTCCTGCAGCGTCCATAAGCGTAGACGCGAGGTTTTCTCGTGTCCAATTATCCGGATCAATTTCAGCCAGAACTTCTCTGGCCCTTTTTAGAGCATCAGATGTCTGATCATCAGTACTTTCTTTCCATGTTAGTAGGTCTTTGTGCGCCGTAATGTCTCCGAAGAAAAATGCGTTC
>CALHMM010000094.1 GCA_938034715.1 Minisyncoccota bacterium | reverse complement strand
CAACGATCAAAGCACTCGCAAAAACAGGTCGCACGATCAACGTACACATCGAGTGCAACTCTGGTATGAATCGCTACGGCGCCACACATAGCGAACTCGATGACATCCTCGATGAGTTACAAAAAGCACCCAATCTCATACTTGAGGGCGTCATGAGTCATCTGGCAGATAGTGACGGTACAGATCAAAAAACAGTAGATCAAGCAGTAGAAATATTTGACTGCTTCGTAGAGAAAGTCCATGAAAATGGATTTACACCAAAGATCCTACACATCGCTCAAACTGCAGGATCATGCAAGTCAGCATCACGTTATGCTACTGCGATACGTCTAGGCATCGGACTCTATGGGATCAATCCCTTCGCACCAAACCATCCCAAACACGTAGAACTCTCAGACATCAAACCAGTCCTACAACTCATCTCGACAATCACGAAAACGCGCAAACTAACAGCAGGTGAAGGTGTCAGCTACAACTACACATATACTGCCAGTAACGACATGACAATCGGCATTCTCCCAATCGGATATCATGAAGGCGTGCCGCGAGAACTGAGTAACCGAGGCATTGTGCAATACAACAAAAAATACGTAAATATCATCGGACGTGTCTGCATGAACCACATAATGATCGACCTCACAAACACCGCAGCAACCGTGGGCGATGAAATTACCATCATTAGTTGTAACGCGCACGACCGTAATGCACTTGACCGCATAGCAGCAAAAAACAATCTCTTCAACTACTCCATGATGACTTCCCTCTCACCAGATATCCGCAGAATCATCGTCAAATAACTATAAACCCTCTAAAAAAGATTACGACAAATCTCAAATATACAAAAAGAAACAAATGCTATACTTAACGATGTAACTATTTCACTATACAACGATGTTCCCTATACGAGACCACAACCCATCTGTTCGCACACCGATCGTCACCTATTCCATAATCGTTATTTGTTGTGTCGTATGGCTCTACGAAGTAACTCTTGGTACATCCATAAATCAATTTTATGATTTGTATGCACTTACTCCAGCTGACATCATGTCTGGAAACAAATACTTTACTCTCATTTCAAGCATGTTTATGCATGGCGGATGGATGCATATCATCGGCAATATGCTCTTTCTAAAAATCTTTGGTGATAACCTAGAAGATCGCATGGGTCATATCAAATTCCTCCTTTTTTATCTCACGACAGGACTCATCGCAAGCGCAGCACATATCCTAACAGATACATCATCAGCGATTCCGACAGTTGGAGCCTCAGGAGCGATTGCTGGTGTCATGGGAGCCTATTTGCTTCTATATCCCAAAGCCCGCATCGATTTATTTATGCCGCTAAACGGTCTGAGACTTGTCCCTATGCCAGCGATTGCAATGCTAGGGTACTGGTTCGTAGCGCAGCTCTTCTCGGGAGTCGGCTCACTCGCCACAAGTGCAGGCGGAGGAGGTGGAGTGGCCTATTGGGCACACATTGGCGGCTTTCTAGCAGGCGTACTCTTCATCCTCCCCTGGAAAAACAAAGTAGTCAAAGAAGTCACATCTCTCTAGAGCAAGCACAAAAACGAAATAGTACCCTTTGCACAGTACTCATGATATGATATCTGTAATGCCCCCACTATTACGTCAAATCTTATTTGTAGCACTCCTACTTTTGCTTATCGCAGGAGTAATTTTCAAATTTACAAAAAAAGATCAAGCGACACCTGCTACAAATCAACTTCTTACAAAAAACACACCTGCAGATATAGAATCCACTCGCATTGCCATCATCAGTGATATCGATCGATGTCCTTCGAGGAAATTTACCACAAAACAAAGTCTCAAGCGTTTTGTCGATTTTGCTAACACGCAAGAAGTAGACTTCGCAATCAGCCTAGGAGACAACATAGCCCACAGACTTGAAGATTGCTCAACAACTGCTCAAAGTGATTTAAAGTTTGTTATGGAGTCTTTTTCTTCCCTAGAAATGCCCATACACTACGTCCTCGGTGATCATGATATCTCGAGCAATCCGCAGTCCTATGCCCTATGGCTTGAAATGATAGACAGACCCCAAACCTACTACAGCTTTGACCACAATGATGTTCACATCATCGTGCTAGACACTGTGACAGGTGGAGATTCACTTTTAAAATGCGAGGACGACAAACGATGTAGTACATTCTTAAAAGAAAAACAATCCCTGGAACAAGAGCTGGAGACCAATGGTTACACTTATGAACAAGGAAAACTCGTCAAACTTCCCGAAAACGTACAAAGAGAATCGCCGCAAGAAATCGATCAAAAATCATTTAGTAAAAAAGATGGACACAAAATCGTTTCGCGCATCCTAAGCCTACAAAACATGCAGACAATTCACGACCAAACAGCCAACTATCTCAGCGATGATACTGTGCGAGATCACGGACTACTGGGGAAAAAGCAACTTCTCTGGCTATCAAATGACCTACAAAACACAGATAAAGAGAAAATACTCATCCTTGCAGATCATCCACTTCTTCCCTACACAACAAGCAAAAAATCATACCAAATAAACGACCTTGATGCATTCACAGAAATTCTCAGAAACACCAAAAACACAGCCCTCAACAAAGAAATCGTAGTCATTTTCGGGGAAACACACACTTGGCACAAAACAGAGTCGGACATTGCTACTTACTTTGGCATAGATGAGTTTCGTGCAAAAGACGGTTCGTGGGCCTTTCTCTCATGGGACAAGGAATTCTCATTGCGCAAAGTCCTAGCTGATAAAATTGACGAGCACGTAAATTAAAATTGAAAAAATAAAAAAGCCCAAAGTTCAGAAATGCAAAAAAAGTGTGTCAACTACTTCTCCAAATATCGTCTAATAGCAATATAGCTACTTCCCATTCCCAACAGAATACTTGCAATCAACACTGCAAACACGACAGTGATTGCCTGACGTCCGTAAATGTCTGTGATATTCGCATCTGAGAGAAGTCCTTTAGCAAAAGGATCAACCAAGTACACTGTAATAAACAAAATAATAATTGCGAGAACCGCACTAACAAGTCCATATAATATTCCCTCAAAAATCACAGGAATCTTCACATAAGTATTTGAAGCACCGACCAAACGCATAACCTCAAACTGCTTTCTATGGGCATAAATACTCATCCGAACAGTGTTAAATGTAACCAATCCTGCAATTGCCACAAACATTATACTTAAGAAGGTTGTTGCATTGCGCACAAAAACCATTCTGTCACGAATCTCTGATATCGTTCCTTTGTTCTTGGCAAAACTAGTCGTAGAAATCAGCTCAGCATATTGTTGCTCAAAGAACTCGCTAATTGTTTCATAATTGCTCGTTTTTGTTGCTGTAATCACAAGAGCATCAGGCAAAGGATTTTCACCTACCACATCAAGTGCATTCTTTATATCCTCATCTTCTCCTGAAAGCTCCTTAAATTTTTCAAGTGCCTCCGCACGCGAGACAAATTCAACCCGCTCAATCTCTTTCAGTTTTTGATCCTCGAGTGTTTTTTGTATTTCTAGAATACGTTCCTGCTTTACGTCAGAATTGAAATAAACACTGATGTTGATTCGCTTTTCAATATTTGTAATCGTCTCTTGCACCGCAAGGCCCAAGAAAACTGTCATACCGATCAAAAAAAGTGTAAGCGTCATCACACTGATCGTCGCCAAAGTAAGCCATTTATCCCTATAAAAGCTGAGAAATCCTTCTTTGATGGCGCGCGCGAATTTAAGTGTCTTCATACAATATTCTGGTCTATTACTATATGTAAAGTTTAACGCAATGCAATCCTAACCTGCGTACTTACTCTGTGCCTTATCTGATACCAGTCGACCTTCTTGGATCACCATCACACGACGATTAATATGGTCAACGGTTTGCGTATCATGTGTCGCAAGTATCACAGTTGTACCAAATTCATTAATCTTCAAAAGTAATTGCATAATATTCCACGTCGCATCTGGATCTAAGTTTCCTGTAGGCTCATCAGCAACGAGCACCCGAGGACGATGAATTACAGCTCGCGCAAGTGAAGCTCTCTGTGCCTCACCACCACTCACCTGGTGTGGATACTTATCATATTGGTGAGAGAGTCCTACAATCTCAAGGATCTTTGGCACTTCTTCTTCGATTTGAGCATTTCCTTTTCCTTGCACTTCCAGCGCATAGGCAACATTCTCATAAATAGTTTTATTTTCCAAAAGTTTTGAATCTTGGAAAACAGTGCCAAAGTTCCTACGATAAAACGGGAGAAGCTTCTTCTTAATGAGACTTATATCCTTATCACCGAAAAGAACACGCCCAGAAGAGGCTTTTTGCTCAGCATAAATAAGTCGCAAAAGTGTAGATTTACCAACTCCAGATGCACCGATAATTGTCACAAATTCACCCTGATCAATATCAAACGAAATATCATCAAGAATGATTGCTCCCTGTGCGTAAGACTTTGAGACATTTTCAAACCGAATAAACGACATAAATCTACCCACTAAAAAATAATACAACATGACGATGTCAAACCGCACACGTTACTGCTGTACAGTATACCATAAACAGGGACCTCCCAGAACCTTCTACTAGCCCTTATCGTGAAGGTATGCACTTATAAACGCATCGATGTCACCGTCGAGAATACTATCAATATCGTGAGACTCGTGCTTAGTACGGTGATCCTTCACTAGCTTATAGGGGTGCAAAACATATGAACGAATTTGGCTACCCCATTGTGCACTTTTTTGCTCACCTCGAAGTGCTCGTTGGCGCTCCTCCTCCAGTTCAATGTATTTTTTATGTAACTTTGCTGTCAAAATTTTCATTGCCTGCAGTTTGTTTTGAAGTTGTGATCGTTCGTTCTGACAACTCACCACGATTCCAGAAGGCCCGTGAGTAATCCGAACTGCACTATCTGTTGTATTCACACTCTGCCCTCCCGCCCCAGAAGAACGAAAGGTATCAATCTTTAAATCATCAGATGATATCTCCACCTCTGGTATACTATCAATAATCGGCAACACTTCCACTTGCGCAAAAGATGTCTGACGTAAATTATCAGAATTAAACGGTGACAAACGCACAAGTCGATGGACACCAGACTCACCTCGTAACCAGCCAAACGCTCGTTCACCTGAAACTTGAAATGTCATTGATTTAATACCGGCTTCAGCCCCTGGTGTTCGATCAAAAATTTCCACTGTAAAATTGTGTAATTCTGCCCATCTCACATACATACGACCAAGCATTTCAGACCAATCCTGCGCATCATCACCACCTGCACCACTGCGAATAGTAACAATCGCATCTTTCTCATCATAGGGACCATCAAACAATGTATAAAAAGTAAGTGATTCGACACCTTTTTGTATAGCAGCTATATCCTCTTGGATAGCAGCAGCATCTTTCTGATCTTCGATGATCTCAGCCAAGATAAGATTATCCGCGATTTTATTTTGTAATTCTTCTACTAGATCTACCTCTACTCCCAAAGACTCCCTTTCCTTTGACATCCGTGTAGCACGATCTTGATCATCCCACAAATTTTTTTGCTGCAGCGCAACATCAAGCTCTACGATACGATTTTTCTTTCCGGCTACATCAAAGAGAGTCCTGCAAGAGCAGGATTTGAGATTCCAATGAAACTAACACATCTACTAATTCCTTCACAATATTATACTTATAATGATCTTACAGGAGCTATTTACTAAGAAATAATAATGACATTCTCACCAAAAGGACGTCTTCCTCAGAACAAACATCTTAATTTTCTGCTTACAATCGAGAAAATGCATATAGCGCAACACCAATACATGATATATCATCTCCGAGATCAGTACGCACGATCCCTGGTGTCTCACTAATAATATCTTTTCTTATAAATTTACCCAATCCCTTAATTAAGATTTCCCAGTTGTTTCGTGCGACACCACCACCAATAACGATCATTTCAGGATTATAGGCATGGATGACATTTGACAAACCCTGACCATTGATACTACTCAAAACTTGCATAAAATCTTGAAGATTTGGATCAGACTCGACTGCGTCAAAAAGCGCAGGGACTGACTCATAACTCTGTGGATCATCACCATGAACAAGCGACCACGTATTATAGAATCCTAAGATATTTATTCCGCCCATGTACGACTCCCAATCATGATCACCGTAACCTACAGGACTCTCAACTGAGATTTGTCCAACATGACCGAAACTACCGTCACGACCTAATGCAAGCTGCCCTTGTGTGATCACTCCACCACTAATGCCAGTAGACATGGTTATGTAACACATATTTCGCACCTCACCCAAGCCACCACGATTTTTCCCATGTCCTACCTTCCACTCTGCATAGACCGCAGCCTTTGTGTCATTAAGTATTTCAACAGGGAGATCATATTTTTTTGTAAGGGGTAGTACGATAGGCACATTACCAAAGCTTACATTAGTCGGTATATACCCCTTGCGATCTGGCGTGATGGGTCCAGCCACACTGACCCCAATCGACACAATCTCAAAGGATTCTGATTCTGTCGTACTCAATTCACCCAAAAGACCAGAGATACAAAAAATGATAAAATCAGTCATGTCTTCCCCACGATCACCTTTTTTAGGCGTTGAGTAAACATGCTTTTTATGTACTGTACCTACAGCATCTACTAACGACGTTCGTAAATTAGTTGCACCAATGTCAACAGCTATTACAACCTCTTTTTTCCTATCTTTACGCATGATTTACTCTATTCAATTCAGACACCTTCACAAACCATACTCTATTGTTCATAAATAGCAATAGATGCAAAATCTCTTACTTATTCTTATGATAGTGAAGCTCCTTTCGGACACTACGATGTGTAATATGCCACCATACATTATTGAGAACCACAAATAGTAATAAGCCACTCATTACAATACGAGCAGTCGTATTTGAAAAAATTTGAGTCAATAATGATCCAGTTTTACTGGCAGTATCATTTATTTTTTGGCTACCAGGAAATGACTCACAACGACTCTCCATCTCTTTTTGAATTTGTTCCTCTGGAATCACAGTGATATCACATGCCTGTGTTTCGACGAGTTGTTCAGATGATTTCTGCAGATCTTCATTTGCAACACGGAGCTCTGACTCGAGATTTGAAATAATTTCGTCTTTTTCCTGTGCTGTAAGCGCCACAACTCGCTCAATTTCATCTTTAACAATATCATTTGTCAAAAAATCCTCGACATCCTGTGGCGCAGTCGTAACAACAACCACAGAAGAGTACTCCGTCTCACTAGATTCGTTATAAGCACGAACACGATATGAATACGTTTCACCACGTCGAGCACTCTGATCAGTGTATTTTTCACTTCCACGATCCAAATCCGCCACACCTATCCAATCACCCCCACTACTACGTCTTTGAACTTTATAACCATCCTCATCTTTTGCCTTATCACTCCACTGCAATCTTACGGAACCATCATCTTGTGGTGCACCACTAAGTCCTGTTGGAGTATATTTTGACTTATCAAGGTCCGTTTGCTCATCATCTTTCTGAGTATTTTTATCGACGATTCCGCCATTCTCAAATGTTTCGAGCTGCGCGAAAACTGGGAGCGTTATAAACAAAGATCCAAAAATAAAAAGAAGTATATAATGAGCGCCGAACAATTTTTGTTTTAAAATAGATTTCACAATAATTGAGTATAGAGAGTAACAAAAGCCTTAATGCACAACTAGCCGAGCATTCCAAACAATCTAATACTATTATGACACAATATGCGATATTTCAAAAGAATTTCAGCAACTTTTGAGACAAATAAGCACAAAACCCAAGTTAAAGGGCATCGTCAGCCTCACCGTCAGTCAAAAGTGAATCTAATACATCCTGCAATGCAGCAAAAGAATCACGATCATCAGTGTTGGTGAGCGCGACACCGTCAGCAAAAATTGTTGGCAACATATCTCCAAGACCCAAACGATTTGCTTCAGTGACATCCATGACTAATTGACCTTCATATTCTCGCGATTTATAGCAACTTCGCATCTGATCTATGTCCAACGTCGGCAAATACCCAGCATAACGCATAAAAAGATCTTCCCGAAGCTCTCCATCAACCGTTTTCCATGCACTGTTTGTAAAAAGAATTTTTGCATATTGTTCATACTGACCCTGTGCGTACGCACAATGACCAACGTTAGCAGCATCTGTGGAGGCCTGGTCTCCAGACGCTGGAACATTTTTGTACACAATTTTTAGTTTTTCTGGATTTTGTGATTGAAATTTAGTGAGTTTTTCGTGTATATTAATACACGTTTCACATAAAAAATTCTCGAAAACTACAACGCTATGCGGCGCTTCACTTACTCCAACGACGACACCGACATCATCACGCGGTGACTCCAAGAAATGATCGATGTTGATATCCATCACATCCATCTTTAAAAGATACGTGCCGTCACTTTTAGCAACAAACAAATCAGATGCTGCTTTATAGTATGGACTCTCACTCAGATCAGCTGAAAAATGCATCGCAGGAGCATACGCTATATCGAGATCCTTGGCGCGCAAAGCACCGACACCACTGTCTACGTCGACAATACGCGCTTCAAGTGTAGGAATAGAATACGACAGTGCGCTCAACAGTCCCTCAATCTGTTGTTGCGTTTGTGCACTGTTGTGCTTTGATCGAAATACATCTACACTCACCTTTGGTTCGTCATATTTTACCCATGTGGCTCCATCATACTGGACGATACGTGCTTCACCTAAAGCGCGAGCACTAAGTCCTCTCTGAGTAAAAAGCTGCGCAACATCGATAAAAATTGTCCCCACAGCAAACCCTGAGGCGATGATGAGCATCGATGTAAGATTTTTGACTTTTTTGCGAAGCTGTGGAGATTGACATGTCTGATGCACATGAGAATGATGAGTATGCTGGCTCTGAGGTTTATCTTCAGTCTTAGTGCTTTGAATTTTCTTGCCCTGTGATCCGACTTCTTCCGTATCCAAACTGCCTTTCAAATATGCATCGGTGACATCACCCTCACTCGCATCCGACTCCATAGAGCTGTGTACATCTGTTGCGCGTGCAACCACAGGAGCAACAAGCACTTCTGGATCGTTTACAATATTTTTTTTCTTATGTCGATTCTTGTTCTTTTTACTCATACAGGAAAATATTCATTTTATTGACTATACATTATATCTAGACTCATCACCTTCCGATACCTCTGACACAGAAATGTTGTCTAAAGACTCTATATACTGACAGTGCCTTGCGGAGTAATCTCGACTTCATCCACTTCATTTGCCTGACCTTCCTCAACGCTGGTTTGATCTGGGAGGAATGAGTCACCAAAATCACGGCCCTCTCCCAACAATCTCTCAATTTCATAAGCATCCAAACTCTCAGTAACTTGAGGGTCATCATATCCGATATACAAATACGTACTAGCAAATGTTTTTGCCATAAAACCCCACGAAAGACCAACTGCAAAATACAAAACAAAATGTCGAACTGTCCGAATGCTCATGCTCAGATATAAATAATGACCCTAAACTGTACCATACCAAAAAAAACCCGTCAATAATGCCCCAGAAAACTTTTGCAAGTCGACTAGTCCTTATTGTCTGCAGGCGTAATGATGTATGCATCCTCTTTATATGGCTCAGAGACGAGCTCTTCATTGTCACGATCAATGTAGTGAAGATCTACATTAGCCTGCCCCCCGTCTACAGTCACACTGTAAAAAGCACCCGGATGATAGCTATAATCTCGCAAGTCTTCCAATGCATAATATTCTACCCCGTCAGTATTCTCATAAACATGAGCCTTCAACTGACCAGTAAAGACAGCGCTCACATTGTACTTTGCAAAAAGACCACGTAATTCTCGTGAGTTTTTAATCGATTTTTCCTTCTGATCATCTTTTCCAGAAGCACGGACAGAGTTCACAAAGGCACCATGATGCATAAATACAAAAACATGTCGAGAAGTCTTCAGTTCTTCCTCCAGCCATACAAGTTGCTCTTGTGGCATATATCCTCTACTGTAATGAGAAACATTCGCATCATAAGCCTCTCCATCCTCATTAAAATTTGAGTCCAAGACTATAAATCGATAATCATCACGGTCTACGACGTAAGGCGCCTTTGGAGCATCAGTGACCTCTTGAAATTCCACTCGTGTTATAGCTCGTAACTCTCTATTTCCAATAACCCACAAAATTGGCGCACCAACTTTTTCCAAATGAGCTCTCACAAAATGTAATGCATCAGAGCCACGGCTAAGGTCCTGATCTTCACCGTTAATCATATCTCCTAGAGAGACAATAAAATCGGGCTTAAACGTGTCCATGCGACTACGAAAGAATGCAAGTGGTTTCACATATTTCTCCACAGCATAATAACGATCCTCAATATCGCTAGCAAAGCTATAATTGTCCTCCATCTGCAAACGAAGTTCAGTTACGACTCCAAATTTCACAATTTGATCAGTTTCGACTTTTCGCTCCCATGAGGGAGTAGTCGCCATCTCTACAGCTAACCGCTCATTCTCTTGCGCCTGAAAACGCAACAACCGCTTATTTCCGACATACCAGTATGTTCCCAGTACAAACAAAAAAAGCCCAGTAAGTAAAAATACGAGTTTATACTGTAAAAGGATCGGAATAATTCTTTCAGAAAAAAATTCCCTTAATCGATTCATTAAATTTTGTTTTTGGGTAAATGTACAAAAATTCTATAAAATTCAGTAATATAAATTCTCGACTGTAAATACTTAGTCGACAGAATTCTTTTGCTGTGCAATATCATTGAGAACTTTTTTTATCTCCTCCACACCCTCATTTGTCAAAAGCGAGAGTACTATTACGCGAGGATTCTCCTTCTTTAGGATACCACAAATACGCGAAATTTCATCTTCTGAAACCTCATCAGACTTTGACAGTATGATCCACTCATCTTTATTTTCAAGCTCTGAATTAAAAGCAACGAGCTCTTTTCGGATCGTTTTATAGTCAGCTAATGGATCCACACTATCCGCCGCTACAAAATGAAAAAGCATCCGGGTTCTCTCAATATGCCTAAGAAACTTATAGCCTAAGCCCTTACCTTGCGCAGCGCCCTCGATGAGACCAGGGATATCAGCGAGAATCAAGTCAAAATGCACACCAAGATGTGGCTCTAGTGTCGTAAATTGATAATTCGCAACCTTACTGGAAGCGTTCGTCAACTCATTTAGGAGACTCGACTTCCCGACATTTGGGTAACCTATGAAACCCACGTCTGCGATCATTTTAAGCTCTAGTCGCAAATTTTCTACAACTTCTCCTGGCAATCCGTCATTTGCTCGCATCGGCGTAGTGCTTTTACTGGAGCGAAAATGGAAATTGCCAAATCCACCATTACCACCCTTAGCAATAACAAACTCTTGACCGACACGTGTCATATCATACTCCCTACCTTGGTCGACATCCTGAATCAAAGTTCCAACCGGAACCAACACAACACGATCATCTCCATTAGCACCAGTAACTGTATTTTGATCACCTTGACCACCATGATCAGCTTTTACCTCTTTTTTGGTACGAAAAGGTCGCAATGCTCCCAAATCAGAAACACCGCGCAGTATAATGTTGCCTCCTTTGCCGCCATCACCGCCAGTTGGCCCTTTGGTCATAAGAGTTTTGGAAAAACGGACAACGCCATTACCTCCGTTCCCTGCAATCGCACGAATTGTTACATCATCAGTCAACATGAACAGTAGCATTATCAAACCCAGAAGGCGGGTACATGTTCGAATTATGTGGCTGTGCAATTACTATATCAACATGATCAATGCCCAATGCTGTAGTAATCTTGTTGAGTTCAACTACCAAAGACTCTTGTGAAAACCCAAGAACTATAATGTCAGGCTTATGCTCCGCAATAACCTTTGCTTTATCATTCAAATGCCCCATAACGACATCTTCCGCTACTTTTTCACCAAGAACTGCAGCTATACGGTCGATTTCATCATTTTTTGGTTGTTTGCCATAGGTATGCGCTATAGCAGCATCGCGTGAAACAACCACAACCAAATGATCTCCCTGTTCTTTTGCTTGCTGCAAAAAATCACGGTGTCCATCATGTATACCGTCAAATGTGCCAAAAACCATTACTTTTTTTGAACCCATATTCTATATATAAACACTTAGAGAGAAGTAGTACCTTTATGTGTGAAATTTATAGTACACTTAAAAGACAAAAAAGTCAAAAGTACTTAGTTTAAATTAGTATTGATCAAAGAAGATTTATACTTTTCTGGCATGTAAGCATCAGCACGAATGACTCTCGTCTCTAACGCATATTCTTCTAAAACTTCTGCAATTTTCTCTGTAAAAACTTCCTGGTCATACCCTAACAAAATAACGTCAGGCTTATATTCGCCAATAATCGCATACTTGTCACCTCGCACCACACCGAGTCGCGCCTTCGACACGTCATCTTGAGCCAGAACATCCTGTAAACGTATATTCTCGCCGTAATTTGGCAATCTTTTTTTGACTTTCCTAACCGTTTCATCTCGCGCAACAACAACCATCACCTCATCACCTAAGGCACGTGCCTGCGAAAAAAGTGCGAGGTGACCATCATGCACGCCATCAAATGTTCCAAATAGCAATACTTTTTTCATAAAACAGTTATAACACAACGAAAGAAAAAATAATTGCCATCACAAGCCAACTGATGAGCCAGTAAAAACTCTCAATTGCCCACAAAGACTTGGTACGTCCAGCAAAACTCGCATTCGTAAAACTAGAAATTGCCATAAATCCAAGCCAGATCCAAAACGACGTCTCTATGAAGCCTCGCAAACTATCAGCACCCATTTTATAAGAAAGTACGCTATAGATAAAGGCGGTCAAACACGCACCAACAAAAGATACTATCATTGGAGCCATACTCCCATTTTTCACATCCTCTTCAGTCAGACCGACAAGTTCCATCCATTTTTTACCAAATAAAGGACCAAACCATATCATACCAATAATCATATTCGCAATTACTGAAACTGCAATCGCAATCCACGGGATTGTTTCAGGCATAAATCTAATATAAATACTAATACCACAATAGTACCACACACAAAAAAAGAACAATAGAATCATTCAACTCTATTGCCCAAACAATCAATTGCATACCTAAGTTTTTGAATGCAGTTTCAATGCTTCAAATACCGCACTCGATGAAGTGTTCACAGACCTTCCGTATGTTTCGAAGAAAGCAGTGTAGAGCCATTGCAGCTCACCAAAGCCTTGGAAGATCTGACAATAGTCATCAGCAATTTGCTGAAATTCAAGACTATTACCCAAACGCACTTCCTCCTTGCAGTAATAGTAACCACTGATCTTGTCAGCCAGTTTAATTAATCGTAACTCTATGTCAGTCATTTGATCTTGCACCTGCAATGACTCTGGCAATTCAGCAAGAATTTTTCTTCTTGTACGATCCGCCACAACCTCTAACGCCTGATAAAGCTCTGGATGACTTATTTTTATATAGCCAGGAGTGTCTCCAGTATAGAGCTCCTCAACATCATGAAACTGTGCGTACCACAGAACGCGAAAGCGATCAACCTGAGCTGTCGGGTTTTTCTCCAAATAGAGATCTGCAAGAAAGACAGCGATTACACCGACCTTTGCAGCATGTGAACCAACATCCTCATCCTTGATTCGTCTTTTGTTGTGCCACCGACTAATACAAAACTGACAGTAGTAACTAACTAAAGCTAAAGACTTTTTCACCTCCGACCCTCCAAACATTCGTTAAAGATAGTCAAACACTAGCACAACAAATCTCCATAGTCAAAAAGCAAGGAGTAATCTTCCGATAAAATTTTCTACCTAAGGAGGAAAATAGCTAAGCTCCAAACAGCTCTAGTCCATCGAGGAAATCTTTCTCAAAATCCTTTGGCACCACAGCACCAACAGCGATGTATTCAATCTCATCTGTTTTTTGCTCTTTGTATTTTTCTAGTAATTTTGCATCGATATGCTCTTTGCGCATAATCTCTGAAAAATCAAAAATCTGAATGCCTTGCTCATGACACTTCATAACAAAGTCAGACATCTGCTTCTGTGATCCTGCATAATTTGTCATTGGATAGAGTGCTGGAACATAGTGCGGCCGCTCATCAGCATCCATTAAATGCGTGATCATCGTCAGCTTCTCTTTTGAGAAATTCCCGATCTCAATGCCGAGCTGACCAATCGCATTAGCTGTCACCCCAACTCCCTTCGAGGGGTCCGCGATCACAACCGTCTTCATAGATCGGTACAACTTTTCTGCTTTCTTTTTTGATAGAGTTTCAGTGATTTGTTCACCCTCACGTGGCTTCATCAATGGAAAGAGCGTGACCTCCCTGAGCGTCTTGTTCTCCAAAAATGCAAATAGTCGTTCCCCAAAACCAAAACCACACGTAGGTGGCATACCATACTCAAGCATCTCAACAAATTCCCAATCGGGCATCATCGCCTCATCATCACCACCATCAAGTAACTTCTGTTGCTGCGTAAATCGCAATCTTTGATCCACTGGATCATTAAGCTCACTATAACCATTACCAACTTCTGCGCCTGCAAGAATCGGTTGAAAACGTTCCACTTGACCAGGTTTGTCAGACATTTTAGCCAGTGGAGAAACAAGCTCTGGGTGACCAACGAGAAACGCAGGACCAGAAATATTTTTACGACAATACTTCCATAAACTATCAGTAAAACGTTCTCGGTTATCACCCTCATAAGCAATCTCCAATTCCTTGAGTCGCTCTATTAAATCTTCATCACTAATCGTAAAAATATCAACACCTGTTTGCTTTTTAATTTCTTGAGCATAATCAACGCAAGTCCATTCATCAGCCAAATCAAATGTATGACCACGCGCTTCAAATTTTGTCGTACCGTAAACCTCTTTGGCGATAAAACGGTACAATTCTTGCACCATTTTCATCCCATCATTATAATCCGCATAGGCCCAATAAAACTCCATATTCGTAAATTCCTGAAGATGATTTGGGCTACTGCCCTCATTTCGATATGCACGCCCAATTTCATACGTTTTTTCAAAATTCCCAGCCATAAGCCTCTTTTGCCACAGCTCCCCGATAGAAATCCGCATATAAACATCCATATCAAAGTCATTATGGTGCGTAGCAAATGGGCGTGCTTCTGCTCCACCTGTTGTGACTTCAAGTGTCGGAGTTTCAACCGCCAAGAAGCCATGATCTTCCAAAAATTGCCTCGTAGCACGCCAAAAGGCTGCACGCCTCTTAAATAAATCCCTCTTATCTGCATGTAATGACAAATCAATATAACGCTTGCGAAATTGTTCGTCTTCGTCTTTAAGTCCAAAATGATCACGGGGCATGCTGCGAAGTGCTTTAGTCAAAAGCGTCCACGACTGTGCCATGACCGATTCTTGACCAGCCTCGGTCACAAAAGCCGTGCCTGAGATTTGTACAAAATCACCGACATCCACAAGCTTCACAAATGGCTTGTATGTTTCTTCAAGATCAATTTGCTTCTTTGAAATAGCGATCTGCACTTTTCCCGTAGCATCCTCGAGATCGATAAATGTCAAATTTCCATGCGTGCGCTTTGATCGTATTCGACCTACGACTGTCACCAACTCAGCAGATTCGTGCAACGAAGAAAAAATATTTACAACCTGTCCTATATCATGCGATCGACTAGATTGAGACGGGTAAGAGACAATACCCTTTTCTTCCAACCGAGCAAGTTTATTCATGCGCTCTTCAAATTCATTGCCGACATTTTCTGTTTTTTGCTCACTCATGAAAGAATATTATCTACTTATAGCACCCTAAGTTTACCTTTTTTGTTAAATTTAATCAAAAAATCCCCTATAAGGGATTTTTAAAATCGTGCGCACTTGCGTTCGATTACTATTTCACTTTGATTATTTCATACTTGACCTCTCCAGCTGGAGTTTTGACAGACACTTTATCACCTGGATTTGACCCCATAAGCGCTTTACCAATTGGTGATTCATTGGATATTTTGTGAGCTGCTGGGTCTGCCTCATTTGATCCCACAATATCAAAATCCATCTCTTTTCCCTTGACTTTCACTGTTACTTTTGAGCCGATCTGAGCTGATGTATCTGCATCATCATGCTGCACAATTTCCACATCCTTAAGAAGCATCTCTAGCTCCAAAACACGCTGCTCGTTTTCTGCTTGCTGCTCTTTTGCTGCGGAATATTCAGCATTTTCACTCAAATCTCCTTGATCTTTTGCCTCTTTGATTGAATTTGCTATTTCTTGTCGGATGGTGACGGTTCTCTCTTCTAATTCATCTTGAAGTTTTTTCAATCCTTCTGATGTTACTAATCTAGTCATATGTTTATTTTATTCTATGAATCTTACCCCAAATATGAAAATATCTGATACAAAGGGATAAAACATGGACTCTATTCTACTACAA
>CALHMM010000093.1 GCA_938034715.1 Minisyncoccota bacterium | reverse complement strand
ATAAGTCTATCGATGTTTGTACATTTCCGTCTTTGAGGAGTGTGTTTACTTTTTTGGCGTGATTGAGAATTAGAGGTCCAGATAATCCAAAGTGTGTTAGGAGGATGTTTCCGGAGGCTACTATTTTTTTGTGGTTAGTTTGCTCAAACGTAATCTTTACATCCTTTAGTGTGGTGCCGGTGCATTTGTGGAGCCACTTGGCGTCCGTTGTGAGTGGGACGATGCTTGGATCTGGTTTGCTTACTGTGTGTCCGAGTTGCTTGAGGAAAGCAAATCCGTCACCTGTGGAGCCTGTTTCTGGCGCTGCTAATCCTCCTGTTGCAAGGAGAAACTTTTTTGCGTAATAATTTTTTTTATTGGATAAGACAGAGGTGACTGATTTTTTGGTGGCTTTGATTTGATTGACTGGCGAGTTACAAATGATTTCTACTCCATGGTTGATCGCGTAACTTTCTAGTGCTCTTGTTACGTCCGAGGCTTTTTCGGATCGTGGAAAGACTCTTTCTCTGGCTTGTGTTTTCAGTGGTAGGTTTAGGGTTTTTTCAAAGAAATCATATGTCTGCTGTACGGCAAAAATTGTGAAAGGTGAATAGAGGAATTTTTTACTTTCTGGGAATTTTTCAAGAAAAGCGTGCGTGTCAAAAGTGGCGTTGGTGATGTTGCATCTACCGCCACCTGTTATGGAGAGTTTTTTGCCAAGGACTGTGTTTTTTTCCAAAAGCAGCACGTCTTTTCCTCTTTTGGCTGCTATGCCTGCCGCCATGAGTCCTGAAGCGCCACCTCCGATGACGATGAGGTCGTAGGTTTTTCTTTGTAATCTTTGGTTGGGTGACATATTTCTATTGAGTAGCAAGGACTATTTTTAGATTTCCTCTCTCCCTTGCTTTTGTTAGGAGATCGCGTAAGAATGGAAGTGTACAGCATTACTTTAATTATTGCAATTTAGTTTACAGCATTATGAAATACTTACATACAATGGTTCGCGTAAAAGATCTTGAGCAGTCGATGGATTTTTGGTGTGAGAAATTTGGACTTATAGAAACCCATAGAAAAGAAAACAAAGAAGGTCGGTTTACGCTGGTGTTTCTGAGTGCGCCAGATGATCTGGTGCAAGCAAAGGCCCAGAAATCACCACTTGTGGAGCTTACCTATAACTGGCCTGGAGTTGATGGGACGCTTGAAGAGTATGACAGTGGAAGAAATTTCGGACATTTAGCATATGAAGTTGATGACATTTACGAAAGTTGTGCTGACTTGCAAGCTAAGGGAGTGACGATTAATCGACCGCCGCGGGATGGACGTATGGCGTTTATCAAATCACCTGATGGGATTTCTATAGAGTTATTACAAAAAAATGATGCATTGGAGCCTGCAGAGCCATGGTTGTCGCAAGAGAATGTGGGTAGCTGGTAACCTGTAATTGAATCAAAAAATGATAAAAGCATTTATCTTTGATTGCTATGGCGTGCTCTATGTGGATGGCGGTTGCAATGAAGGATTAACCGCGTACATCAAAGAGCGTATTAAGCCGCAGTTTGTTTGTGGTATCCTCTCCAATGCATCGAGATCTGAGATTGATTCTCTTTTGCCACAGGAAGTTCAGGGTTTGTTTGATGTGCAAATATTGTCTGGTGATGTGGGTTGCTGTAAGCCAGAGAAAGAAATTTATTCAACTGCTGTGGAGAAATTGAGTGTAGAATTTTCTGAAGTTGTATTTGTAGATGATCGGCAAGATTTTACACGCGCTGCAAAGGATTTGGGAATGCATATTATTTGTTATAGAGATATGGAGCAATTTCGATTTGAGTTTGATTTGTTGATGGATAAAAATGAATAACGCAGAAAGTGGAAGTGAGGCATTTTTTGTTGCTGTGTATTGTCGCCTGACTGTGCGTCGTGTACACTAGGATCATGGAAAAAATTATCACACTTAGTTCAAAATATGGCGTGTACTTTGTTTTTGTGGCAGCTTTGCTATGGGCGAGCGATGCGCCTTTTCGGGTGCATTTGACGCAAGATCTGAGTCCTACTTTTATCGTGCTAGCGCAACACTTTATTGGCCTGCTCATCGTCTCTCCATTTTTATGGATTTATCGTAAGGAGATTTTTGCTTTATCCCTTAAGCAGTGGGGCGCTGTTGTTGTGATCGGTGTTGGTGGTAGTGCACTTGCTTTGTTGCTTTTTACAATGGCTTTTTCTCATATGCCACAAAATCCATCTACTATTATATTGCTTCAGAAATTGCAACCATTGATCGCAATTTTTTTGGCGATGATGATTCTCAAAGAAAAACCTGGTAAGAATTTTTGGGTCTTTACTACTATCGCATTAGTGGGTGCATATATTGTAAGCTTTCCCAAATTTACGCCGCAATTATTTGTCGGTGAAGAGCTCGATCCTAGTGTGATGGGGGTATTTTTGGCTATCGGTGCCGCTTTTTTGTGGGCTAGCTCTACTGTGATGGGACGGTATATGCTTGCAGATTTGAATTTCAAATCACTTGTTGCACTGCGATTCTTACTGGGATTTGTTTTCCTTCTTGTTGTGACGAGTGTGACAGGTGCAATAGGAGAAGTGCAATATTTGGATGGACAGGATTTTTTCTATCTTTTTGTGATTTCTGTGATTACTGGGGTCGGTGCGCTATTTCTCTATTATCTCGGACTTAAGCATACGCGTGCTAGCGTGGCTACACTAGCTGAGCTAGGTTTTCCTGTTGGTGCGGTGGTTGTCAACTACTTTTTTCTTAATGAGTCACTCAGTCTTTCACAGGTTGTAGGGATTGGTATAGTTTTGTTTGCGCTTACTCGATTGACTCGTATTGGCGCAAGTAAAGACTAGTATCTGTTGTAATTTGCGTACAGCGTGTATGATAAAGGTATGAAGAATTAATCACTAAATAAGTATTATGATGTATACTTTGCCAGAGTTGGGATATGGATTTGCAGATCTCGAGCCGCATATTGATGCGATGACTATGGAGATTCACTATACGAAACATCATCAAGCGTATCTCGATAAGTTTAATAGCTATCTCGATGGTCACGATATGGGAGAGATGAATTTGCATGAGATTGTCAGTAGTATCGATGAGAAAAGTCCTGCTGTATTTCGCAACAATGCAGGTGGGTATTATAATCACATGCTTTTTTGGCAGAATCTTTCTCCAGAAAAAACTGAGCTTTCTGGATCTCTGCTAGAAGCTGTGCAAAAGGCTTTTGGCTCTGAGAAAAAATGTCTTTCAGCTATAGTAGAAGAAGGGATGGGACGGTTTGGATCAGGCTGGGTCTGGCTAGTAAGTGATGATCAGGGCGTGGTGTCTATCATGACTACACCAAATCAGGACAATCCTGTGATGAGTAAGCTATACGGCGAAGGTCTTAATCCATTGGTTGGTATAGATTTGTGGGAACATGCCTACTATCTTCACTATCAGAACAGACGTAAAGATTATCTCGAAGCATTGGAGCACATTATTAACTGGGATGAAGCTCTTAAGAGATATGAATCATAGCAGTATTGTTTGATAGAAAAATTCACACTGTTGTGTGAGTTTTTTTGTTTTGAAAAAAAGTAAATATGTGTCACACTAATAACAAGAAAGATTCAAAATATATTCTAAGAGCATAACAATTTTTATAATGCTATGCGTAGGTCATCATATTATTTATTGTGGAAGCTTTTTTTCTGGCTTTATGGTGCGAGTGTGATTATCGCATATAAGTCTCATGAATATTGGCGTGTATGGGAGACAATTGATTTGGTCATGACGGTTATTGCTATGGTTGGATTATTTCTCTTTGCTTGGCAGAAATATAATCAATCGCATGCGTTGTGGCGCCTTTTTCTCCCTGCTTTTGTTGTGTGGAATGGGTTTTATCTTTTTTTGCTTCCGCTTCCTGCTGATGTTCTCGAGAAGTATCCGCTTTCACAGTTTGTTCTGGCTTTTCCATTTTTGATTTTTGCATTGCCACTGTTTTTTGCTCTTTACTTATATGCTTTTGCAAAGCCGCAGGATGTCGTGCGACCTGCAACTGGAGGTGTATATGTCGACCGTGATTAAATTTACATGTTGATTTTTATGAGGAGTGTTTTAATGTCTGTATTGTTTGGGGTTGGGCTTGTGATATTTGCACCACAAGTACATGCGCATCCACTCTTACCCCCAGAAGTAAATGCTTATATCATTGAAAATCCTCAAGCAACAGATGCTGATGTGGAAGAGTTTATTATACAAAACTTTGGCCTCGAAGAGTTGGAGCGTATTCAGGCGACACATAGCGCCTCTGCACCGGATACCGATCTTTTTAGCGTTGCGGAGATGTCGACAAGCGAGCGAGCGAGCCTTTTGTTGGATGTGAAGAATGGCAGGTTAAGTTTAGGTGAAAATCTGCGCCTTTTTATTTCTTTGGGCATTTTTCATATTCTTGAAGGAATTGATCACGTTCTCTTTGTGCTGACATTATTACTAGTTACTGTGCCGTGGCGCAGACTTGTAGCGATGATCACGACGTTTACGATTGCACATTCCATTACGTTGGTTTTTGCTGGTCTAGGAGTCATAACGGTTTCTCCTAAAGTGGTGGAGCCTATCATTGCCCTATCAATTGCTTATATGGCGCTTACGAGTGTGTTTTTGTCACGGTATGCGTTCTTTGGGAATTTTCATAGCCGGCTTGGGGTAATCTTTTTGTTTGGGCTGTTTCATGGCCTAGGCTTTGCTAGTGTGTTTGATGGTTTGCGCGTTGCTCCTGCTGATTATATTTCTTCTCTCGCATTTTTTAATATTGGTGTAGAGGTTGGTCAGATCATTATTGTTTTACTTGCTGTGCCTGTGCTTATGTTTATTTCTAAAAAACCGTCACTGCACAAGGTTTTTGTGCAGGTGTCTGCACTTATGATTTGCGCAATGGCTTTATATTGGTTTTTTGAAAGGTTGTGATTGTACGGTGGGTGTTGTGCTATACTTTTTTAAAAGATATATTTATGAAAAAATTTTTGGAGAGAGTGTTTAGTTTGCCACATGCACCCATTTCTATCATGGTGTGCGTGGTTACTTTTATTGTCTTGCTCTATATTATCGTTGATTTGGTCCGATAGGTTATTTGTTTTATGACCAAATGCCGTAATCATTTGTGCCGTCTAGACGGTGCTTTTTTGATAGGGTTAATTGGTAAGTTGCAAAGATCAGAAATACAAATAGTAGGGAGGCTTTGTAAAACGCCCAAGCGTTTTCTGAGAGCGTATTTCCAATGAAGGCATTTAGTATACCAGAGAATAGTAGAACTATGCCCCATCGTAGTTGCAGTATTTTCCAAGCGATATCATCTATCCCAAAAACTGTAATGAGCATTTTTTTGAGTATGAGAATGTTTTTTTGAGCGGCAAGTAGTAGTGATAATCCGAAGATGCTGTAATACAATGTGTCACGTGTTATGAGGATTTTTGGGTCGTCAGTGATGTAAGTCGCAGTAGCGGCAATTATCGTGGTGCTTGCTACTAGCAAAGCAAAGTAGGGTATACGTTTGTGAAGTATTATAGATGCGATAACGGAGACAGTGGAAGCACTGGCAAGCGTCAAGACTGCTGGAAAAAATCCTTTAAAAGCGAACACGATAAAAAATAGTATCACAGGTAGGCCCTCAAGTATAAAAAATGACAAGAGGATCTTTATGGTTTTAGAGTATAATTTCATGATATTTATATTATCATTGGGGTCATGTATACTATAGGTAAATCATACAGTAATTAATATTTTATGGCTAAATGGGATAAAATTGGTAGTCGTGGCCGTGTGGATGATCGGCGTGGAATGGCTAGTGGCGTCACTGGTATTGGTGTTACAGGTATCGTCATTGTGTTAGCTGTCGCGTATTTTGGTGGAGGAGAGCAGGCATCACAGGTGGCAGATATTTTGCAGCAATCTCAGGCGCAACAATCATCTGGTTCGTTGGAACAGCCTGCGGAGTTTGCTGGCGAGGACTCCTATGAGGTATTTGCTTCTCAAGTATTGGGATCAAACAATGATCTTTGGGATAAGGAGTTTACTTTACTAGGAAGACAGTATAGTGAGCCGTTGCTTGTGCTTTTCCGTGGTGCCACTGGATCTGGTTGTGGTGGTGCAACTTCAGCTGTGGGACCGCATTATTGTCCACTTGATAATACGATGTATTTGGATGAGACATTTTTTGATGAATTGACGAAGAGATTTGGGGCTCGTGGTGGAGATGTGGCAGAGGCTTATGTGATTGCCCATGAGGTAGGGCATCATGTGCAAAATGAGCTTGGGATCAATGCTCAGGTACGATCGTTACAACAGAGGAATCCTGGTGAGAGCAATGCTTTATCTATAAAACAGGAATTGCAGGCAGACTGTTTTGCAGGTATGTGGGCTCACTCACTCCGTGATCAAAGAATTTTTGAAGAAGGTGAAATTGAAGAGGCTATCGATGCCGCTGAAGCAGTGGGTGATGATCGTATTCAAGAAAAGGTAAATGGTCGTGTTAATCCTGAAAGCTGGACGCACGGTTCATCGGCTGACCGAAAGGAATGGTTTAATCGTGGTTACAACTTAGGGTCGTTTGAGCAATGTAATACATTTGGATAATCCTTGGATTCTTTGAGTACGTTGTTTGTATATAAGCTTTTGAAATATTTTATGGAAATTGGAAAGTTATTGCTGGGTTATGTTTTGACGACAGGTGTGTTTTTCTTGATCGATTTTATTTGGTTGGGCACTGTAGCCAAAAGTTTTTATGACAAGCATATTGGTGAATTGCTTTTGGATGATTTTAATATTCCGGCAGCGGTTGGGTTTTATCTCGTGTATATCGTCGGGATCTTTATTTTTGCGATCTTGCCTGGGCATGAGGCTCAGTCTGCTATGAAAGCACTGACGATGGGAGCGCTATTTGGTTTTTTTGCATATGCAACATATGACATGACCAACTTGGCAACGCTAAAGGGATGGTCTACGACTGTGGTGATGGTGGATGTTTTGTGGGGAGTGATTCTCACAGGAAGCGTTGCACTTGCGGGGTATCATATATTGCGGATGATTGGCTATAATGGGTAATGAGGGTACTTGGCTGATTGCTTGGGCGGATTTTTTAACTGACGCTGATTTTTATAACATGGATATCATTTTGCAAGCTGCTGTTATTGTGGGTGTTATGATCAGTGTTGCATTTGTTGTGTCGATTGTTATCGATCGCAATGATATCGCTGATGTCTTGTGGGGTGCTTATCCTGCTACTGTTGCTGTTTATTTCTGGATTACACAAGAGACCTCACAGATCCAAGGTCTCATCTATAGCTTGGTAATTCTCTGGGGTATACGACTTGCTATACATATTGGCTCACGTAACAGCAGAAAGGGGGAGGACCCACGGTACGCACAGTGGCGTGAGGATTGGGGGCGGTGGTTCTATGTGCGATCGTTTGTGCAGGTTTATGTGCTACAAGGCATTCTTTCCTTGCTTGTGATGACGCCTGTTCTTGTTGCAGCGCACTATGATTATTTTTCTTTTAATATCTTTGTGCTTATTGGTCTTGTAATTTGGTTCGTTGGTTTTATCTTTGAAACTGTAGGGGATTATCAATTGCGTCAGTTTATCAGTAATCCAGGCAATAAAGGGAAGATCATGATGGAGGGTTTGTGGCGATATACGCGTCATCCAAATTACTTTGGTGAGGTAACGATGTGGTGGGGGATTTTTGCTATTATTGCAGGGGCATATGGTTGTATTTATGGAATCATTAGTCCTATCGTGATCACGATTTTGATTCTTGGTGTATCTGGTATCCCGATGACTGAGCGACGTTACAAGGGCAATGTCGTGTTTGATCGCTATAAAGAAAGAACAAATGCATTTTTTCCTGGACCACCTAAGGGATAGGTGATACATTGAGTTGAGGTTCTGTAGTATTATTAATAGACATTCGTGTGTGAGCTCCATCTTGACACAGTGTAGAGCGCAAGCGCTTGTCATCGATTTATTATTTAGGGCCGTTAGCTCCATCTTGACACAGTGTAGAGCGCAAGCGCTTGTCATCGATTTATTATTTAGGGCCGTTAGCTCATTTGGTAGAGCGCATCCATGGCATGGATGAGGTGAGGAGTTCGATTCTCCTACGGTCCACACTCCTCAAAAACCGCTTACTTAAGCGTTTTTTACTATAGACAATATATATATTTTATGCTATATTGTAAATTATGTGACTATAGAAAAGTTGAGAAGACTATGTATTTTAAAAATTATAGTTTAGAATATTAAAATTTGGTAATTTATTAACATAGAGGAGAAGGTGATGTTGAAATCGGGTTTGGAATATACTGTAAATGACCCAGAGTATCGATTTGAAATTGCAGAGCATGTTCTATGCTATGTAGCTAAACATCCGAATGCTAAGCGTAGGTTGACAAATGATGATTGGAAATCTATTTGTCATGAGGTCTATGAGAAACTAAAAATTACTCCGCATGTCAGCACCAAGTCAGGTATGTTAAGGGCTCTTACGCGTTATGATCTGATTTATAACTATGATAGTGACGCATATGTACAAGGTGGGGGTAAGGAATTATCCGCATATGGATTTGAGATTGCTGCCAAGATAGAGAATGGAAAGCGTTTATTGGATCTTTTGCCTGAAGAGGCTAGGCATAGAATACGAGAGCAGAAAATAAATGGTTACACATTTAATGATGCACCGACTTGGAACATGGTTGTCTCGACTGATTCAGTTGTAGGTGCGTACCTTCGTTCAAAGCGAGATGAGAAGAATATTACTGTAATAGATTTAGCGAGGCTACTCCGAGAAAGTGGTCACAAAGAGTATTCGACTGAATACTACAATCAAGTTGAAATGGGTAGAAAGAAAATAAGTATTACTGTATTTGTCTCAATGTGTGATATTTTTGAGATAGTCGATAAGGAAAGAATGAAGTTTGCTGCTATTGTGGAGAAATAACAATACAGTAGCCGTCCTGATTGGATGATGAAAGCCAAGCTTTCGTTAATCCGAGGGGGCGGCTTTTTATACTAAATATTCCATACGATTAATGTGTAATAGAATGCTTGATCAACGTATAACAGTCTCCCACTTCCTCAATTCATCAATAAAAGAGTTCCAAGTTGTAATACTTGGGTCCACATAAATTTTTTGGAAATAATCGCTCACAAAGGCGATTTTTTTTGTTTTAAATTTTTATCATTGATTTAGTTGACAGAGAAATTGATATGATATATAGTTAACTTAAAAGTTAACTATGAATAAAGGACTGGAAGAAAAACTTGATAGCGTTATGAGTGCTTTAGCTAGTGGGCACCGTCGGAAAATTATTTATCGATTAAGTTTGCAGCCAGTTACGATTTCAATGTTAGCTCATGAGTTGGAGCTTTCTCTTCCAGCGATTTACAAGCATATCAAAGTTTTGAAAGAATCTGGTCTTGTACAGCAAAAGAAAATTGGTCGATGTAACTTTCTGGCGCTACACAGGGGATCACTGGAGATTTGTCACTCATGGCTTACTCAGTTTCATTCCTACTGGGGAAGTGATGACGAGACTCTGGAAAATTATGCGCGTACTTTGCAGGAAAAAAGTTCGTAAAAATTAAATATATTTTATGAAAAAGTTTGTATTTGTGTATTATGGTGGTGCTGATATGGAGAATAGTTCTCCGGAAGAGATGGAAGCGGTCATGGGAAAATGGATGGCGTGGTTTGGCACCTTTAAGGATAAGATGGTTGATGGTGGCAATCCGTTTGCGCCAGGTGGTATGGCTGTAACTAGTGAGGGTGCGAATGTTATACCAAAAGAAATGTGGCCAGCGACTGGATACACTATTATCAATGCGCAGGATATGGATGAGGCGACAAAGGTAGCATCTGGATGTCCAGCTCTAGAAGTGGACGAGAGTGCTGTTCGTGTATATGAGGCGATGCCTATGTAAGTTTGTCTACTAATCACTCCTGTGCAAGTCGCGTAGGAGTGATTGATTTTACTATTTCTCGTCGTATCGAATACCAAAACTTCAGTCAGAATTTTGTTGTGATTTTTATAAAATTGAGAAATATTAATTATGGGATTGATACCAATTACAACCATTGCTGCGTCAGTTTTAGCAATTTTCGGGTTTGTGCTTTCTCTTTGTGTATCATTGGGAAGAATAAAAGCGGGGAAAGCTGAGGGTGATATAGCAAAATTTCCATACGGGGATGGCGGCAATCTTTTGTTGCAAAAACGCATGCGAGCATTTGGTAACTTCATGGAATATGTGCCGATGTGTCTTATTATGCTAGGTCTTATTGAGTATAATGGTCATACATCAATAGCAATGTGGCTTGCAATATTTTTTGTATTGGGTCGCGTGTCACACGCTCTTGGTATGCTCACAAATCCACGCTTTCCCCTACCTCGAATGGTAGGAATGTCTGCGACATACTTGACCCTTCTTATACCTGCTTTTATTCTTTTATTTCGGTAAGGTAAATTTTATACTATGACTCAAAATACTGGAACATGTCACTGCGGGGAAATAGCAATAGAGGTTAATGGGGAGCCGCAGCAATCCCTGCTTTGTTACTGTAATGATTGTAAAAAAATTAATGGAGGCAGTCGATTGACCGGTGCTGTATATGCGAAGGATGCCGTGAATGTAAAAAAAGGCATTCCGAAGAAATATATATACGAAGGTGGTAAAGGGAAAATTGAATCATTTTTCTGTGGTGGATGTGGTACTCCACTGTATGCATATCCTCACGCACATGATGAAGTTGTGATTGTGCGAGTAAATTCAATCGATCATTTTACATTTGAGCCAAATATAATTTTGTTTGAGAAGAATGTTGAAACATGGGAAGGTGCAGTAGATAAAGTATGAGGCAATGGTGAAAGAATTGAATTTACACAGTTTTTGTACGCATTTAAATTTGCAGACGAGTGTAGTAAGTCACTGGGGTTTTTGGTCTATATTTTTTTGTTTAGCAGTTGCAGATTGGAAGT
>CALHMM010000092.1 GCA_938034715.1 Minisyncoccota bacterium | reverse complement strand
GTGAAATGACTCCTCAGATGTAACACCGATAATCCTAAATGAAGGTAGTGAAGCATACTTTGCAATAATCGTTGGATACGAAAATCCACGATGCGCCTCAGTATACTGTTCAAAGTTCTCCAAAAACAATATAACATTGCCGGCATGAGCTGCCTCGTAAAAGAAGCTCTCCACAGTATGCTCAGGGTCATAACCTCTCTCCTGCGCATCTGCAATTGCTGCTGCGAGATCAGCCTCGAGCACTCTTGCGTACATAAGATTTGTCCCATCATAGTGTCCATTACGGATCCGCCTCGCAAACTCATGAACAAGCATCTTTCTTCCTACACCTGGCTCACCCAACAGCAATGCATTGTTGTCCTGCGGACGATTCATAACGAGTTCTAACATCTCAATCTCACTTTTATGACCATAAAATGAATCCTGCATATAAGGACTCCTATCAAAATGTGACAAATCATGAGAAAAACGATTGAGCAATAGCGTAAAGCCATAGTGCCAATGTAAACCAATCGGTCTAATCTTTTTTATATTTTCGATGCTAAACGGTCGGAGTTTTTGCTCGTGACGGAACTGTCGCTCTGTCTCCCAATCAATGATTTTCTGAGCATCGTCAAGGAGCAAGTCATGCGACCGAAGAAACTTCTGAAAAGTTTCTATATCACTAATCTTGTCTAGTGGAGCAGCATCTGGTTGGATACCTATCCTCTGCCAAACGCGAGAAAACCAATCTTGCTTTGAAAGCATAACGACATCCATTTTCTCATAAGGGATATGTCCGTGTCGGACATAGCTAAAATAAGACCACGTAATGACAGCCAAAAGTGCGATAGCACCAATTAGTGAAAGTAAATAATGCCCAGTAAGTGCAAGTATCACAACACTAAACAAAATAGCTGGTGCAGCAAAAAACACAAACGCAAGTGAAATTCCACCCAAAATAACTACCAATATACAAAATAGTGCAACAAAGATCACACACAAACGGACAAACCCACCGATAACACGAGAAAAGAGATTCCACAAAAGGACTTTTGCACTTCTTCCTGGATTAAAACCAGTCCATTTTTTCAGTGAGACGTCGCGATGCCATGGAGAAAAAAGAGTACGAGTCAAAAGCGACAATGAAAAAAACACTGGTGTAAAAAAAACGACCTCCTTCAACCCTTTCAGAAAATCACGGAATCCATCCGTGTAATACCAATGTATAAAATTTTTCTTGCGCAACATGTATTTGTATTTGTATTACTTCCATTTTACCACAGTATTAAGCCACAAACATGCGGAGACCAATTCAAATAACCAGCAAAATGCGAAATAATATCTTCTCTAAGTCTAAAGGCAGAAATATGTCAGAGTCATCGATAATACGCTATAATACACCCATGAAGAAGATTAGAGACAAAGAAGCCTCTATACTAGTAGCACTGACCGCTCCGCTTATCATTTATGCTTGGATTGCTTTTTTATGCGCGCTCTTTGGTATTTTTTATGCTCCAGCAATTATGCTTTTATGTGCGGTCGTCACAGGAATACTTTTTTCTACAAAAATTCTCACTGTATATCGCCCATCTCGCTCACTAGGAATACTTCTCGCGCTCTCATTATCTGTCTCCATTGCCATAGCCTTCGTCGCTGAACCTTCTGTCTTTGGAGGAAGGGATCAGGGATCTATAAGCGATGCAGCATTTCTCCTCCAAAAAAATGCAAGCATCATTCACGTATCACCTGAAGTCAGTATTTTTGCAGAAATCTACGGCGCAGGACAATCACTACACTTTCCAGGATTCCACTACACAGTGCGAGGAGAATTATTCCCTCAATTTCCTTTACCCTACATTGCCTTTCTTGCCGGTTTTGTAGGACTATTTGGGATGACTGGTTTCCTCGTAGCCAATAGCATCCTTACATTTTTCTTTTTACTTCTCACCACAATGTGTGTAAGAAGTCTCATCCATACCAAGGCTTCTTGGTGGTTTTTCACATTGCTGATCAGTAGTTTTCCTGTACTATGGTTTGCAAAGTTCACTCTCAGCGAGAACTTAGCAGGCACTCTCGTATGGACAGCAATTTCCTTGCTGCTTATACTACGGAAAAATGTACATCCTCAAATATTGTGGCTGTACGTTGCAACAACAACTCTCTTGTTTTTTACGCGGATCGAAGGATTATGGCTCACCCCAATCCTCCTATACAGTCTGTGGAAAATACCAAACTGCAGAAAGCTCCTCACTAAAAACACTTGGCGATATATATGGTTACCTAGTGTCGTCTTTGGCATCATTGGACTTACCACGCTCATCATGAGTACGCCCTTTTACAAAACAGTACTCGGTGCGCTTTTGCCGAAACAAATCAAATCACTACTATCACAGACCGGAGCAACGAGCGACCCGCAAGCTACTCAAAGTACACTTTCTTTTTTCAACGAATTCACTTCCCTCCTAATGCCTGTTTACATAGCGTATGGTTTATTCTTTCCACTGATTATCACAGCCTGTGTTGTCATTTATCTCGTACACAAGCATACCCGCCATCCATTTCTCATACTACTAGGCATCACTGCTCCACTTTTTCTGTACTACATCGCGCCACAAATCAGCGCCGATCACCCTTGGATGCTCAGAAGGTTTGTCTGGATTATCCTTCCTATAACGCTCGGAGCAACAGTCCTAGCAGCCCATCTCTGGAGCAATAGGAAATCAGCACAGCTACCCACCAATCTCTCCGCCAGCATGAAGTTTCTATTAGCATCTGTCATCTTCATCAATCTCTTCACAACGACAAAGTATATTGCCTACGCACCCAATAAAACACTTCTTGAACAAACTGCTTCGCTTGCAAAAAATTTCACCCCAAATGATCTCATTCTCCTCTCACCTGAGGTTACAGGTGATGGTTGGTCAATGATCGACGTTCCTCTTCGTAACTATTTCGACCGTCACGCCGTCTACTTCTTCAACCAAAATGACTA
>CALHMM010000091.1 GCA_938034715.1 Minisyncoccota bacterium | reverse complement strand
TTCCCATCATCTGTTGAAACCGCCTTTTTTGATACTTTCTTCGATGTCTTTTTTGTCATAATACTTTGTTATCTACTTTACTTTCTTACATCCAACCTTCGTCCGAAAGTCCTCCAAAATTTACAGTGTACGTACATAATATCATTCATAAGGCGTACTTGACAAATAGAATATTAATAGTATAATATCTGTAGTTCCTTCACTCACCCCAAATATAAGGATAACAACCTTGACTACAAAAAATCCAGAATTTTTCCTTGTGCCAACGGGAGGTAATCTGACCACTTTACAGAACTTTCTCATTGGACTCTTCAACCTCGAAGGCAAAAAAATAAATTGCCACTACGTCGAGGAGGCCGAAAAATATGGCTTTAAGTTAACTGGGGAGATGTTCGATTTTCTGACACTGACGCTCACAAAACAACCAGAAAAGAGCAACATCATGGTCGCCTACGTAAAACGAGGAGACCAAAAACCAGTGCTTTATAGTGAGGCTACAGCGCAAACAGCCTAAACACAATTCAATTGAGCAACCCACGACCCGCCCGTCTTGACCATAAAGTCACGACGGGCTCTTATTTTTAAAAAAATACAATATACAGACAAGCCTACTCATCTATATCTTCCAAAACATCAAGATCTTCATCTGCAATATCGTCAACATCTTCCTGTTCACTATCACTCAAGCCATCTAAAACAGATCGGCCTGACAGTGTATTATAGTCACGACCAAACTCTACATCATTCACAGGTCCTTCCGAGGTATCAAGAAGACCAAAATCTTTTTCATTATGCGTAACAAGTAATACATTACCTATACCTGCAGTCAAAACGATATTCTCTGTTGCTTCAAATGTTTTCTCAGCTCCTGCCTCAAGTGTCTCGCTAAATACCCCTACGCCATCAGTAAGGACGCTAACAAAAACACGCTCCTGCGCTTGAAGTGTCAAAGTAATCACATCTTTTTCAGGAACGATTTGACGATTCGATAAATCATCAATTTCACCTTCCTGAATCAAATTTTCTGTCTCAGTATCTTTCTGTGCTTCAAAAGTCGATATTACAACGATCTTTTGCTCCGTCTTTTCTCCTGACTTCCCTTCACTTCGTAAAAGCAAGACATTCTCTCCACTACTTAAACTAACAGATTCTTCAAATGAACCATCAGTATCTACAGGCAATATCTCATCATTCAGATATACAAAAGCCTCAGGATGCGTTGTTCCAGATACAACCACTTGGGAAGTGTCGACACTTTGCCCACTAGTAGGTGTCCGAACATCAAGTGGTGGCGCCTGCAAAAACTGCACAACATCCCGATAAATGTACACACCAATCCCACCAATACACAAAATAATTGCCATCGCAAAAAGTAACCGCGGTGTAATAATGTACTGTGAAAAGAACGTTCTTTTCTTATAATCAACAAATGGATCCGCTATACCCTTGTGTGAGATGTTTTCATGAATTTGATATTCTCGATCAAAATGTTTCACGAGTGAATCTTCAGGTAACCCAAAGTATGCCTCGTACGAACGTATAAAACCGCGGATATACACAGCACTTGGCAGAACATCATAATCGCCAGACTCTATAGCTTCCACGTATTTCTTACGAATTTTTGTTTGCCGCGAGAACTCATTAACACTTACCTGATGATCTTTCCGCAGCGATACAAGTTTCTCTCCTAATGTAAGTGAATCAACTTTTTTTCGAGCAAAATCCTTTGACATAACCATATAATTTATCAAAACCACCAATTCTCATCTACTGAAATAAAAGAGTTACGAAAGATTTTTTCCTTCACAACTCTTTTAAAATGTGTTTTGTATTTATTTTGCTTCTACGAATTCCATTTTTCCCGGTCTTCTTGACGGTCTACTTCATCCTCATACCCTTCTTCGTATTCTTGTTCATCTCCAACCGATAAAATTTTGCGAGGTTTAGACCCTTCAGCAGGACCAATCACACCATTATCTTCCAATTCATCAATCAAACGTGCTGCACGTGAATACCCCACTCGCAAGCGTCTCTGTAAGTATGACGTTGAAGCTTTACCAGCCTCGATCACCGTTGCCTTAGCCTCTTCATACATAGGATCATCGCCAGAATCCCCGATACTAGAAGCAGTTGTAGCTACATCATCAAAGTTTACAGAAGTAATGCCCCGCGAAGCTTGTGCTTCCGCACTTGCCTCTTCTGCGGTAGTGTCACCTGAATCAAAGTCTTCTTCGATATCAAAAGCACCACTATCAGCAGCCTGACGCTTGATAAAGTCAATCACCTTCTTCACCTCTTCCTCATCGACATAGACACCTTGTAATCGACGTGGGCTTGCACTGTTAGTACCAACGTACAGCATATCTCCATGACCAACAAGTTTCTCAGCACCTGGAGAATCAATGATCGTGCGAGAATCAATTCCAGTAGCTACGCGAAGTGCGATACGCGTTGGCAAATTCGCCTTAATCGTTCCTGTGATTACCTCCACACTCGGACGTTGCGTCGATACAATGAGATGTATACCGACAGCACGTGACATCTGCGCCAATCGAACTATCACGCCTTCAACTTCCTTGCCATGCGATGCCATCAAGTCAGCCATCTCATCAATAACTATGATAATAATCGGCAAATTCTCCAATGGCATTTCTTCAATTTGATCAGTCTCAGGATTTGTAGCTCGCATTGTCTGACCATCCTCACGCATTTTTTTGTATGATTTCAAATCCCGAGTTCCCACTTTTTGCAAAATCTTATACCGCCGTTCCATCTCACCAACCCCCCATTTGAGAGCGTTGAGTACTTTACTGTTATCCGTAATAACCTCACTCAATAAATGAGGAATCCCATTGTATAGTGAAAGCTCCACACGCTTTGGATCTATCAGTATCATTTTCAAATCTTCTGGCGAATTCTTATAAAGAAGCGACAACAACATACTATTTACCGTCACAGACTTACCAGCTCCTGTAGCGCCAGCTACCAAAAGATGGGGCATTTTGGCCAAATCCTCCAGGACATAATCACCATTCACATCTTCCCCCAATGCAAACAAAAGCGGTTTCGATGCATCTTCAAAATCATCAGTATTGATAAGTTCACGAATACGCACCATCGCCTTCTCTTTGTTTGGCACCTCTATCCCCACGAGACTTTTCCCTGGGATAGGCGCTTCTATTCGTATAGGGTGAGCAGCGAGCGCGAGCGCGAGATCATCACTAAGTGTCTTAATCTTTGTGAGCTTTACACCACTAGGTGGACGAAAACTAAACTGTGTAACGGTAGGTCCAGTAACGATATCTTCTAACTCCATTTCAATGCCAAAATCAGCAAACGTATTTTGAATAACTTGTGCGCGAGATTTTGTATCGCCTCCTTTAGCTTTCTTCCCGCCGCGAGCAAGGAGACGTAACGGCGGAAGTTCCCAATCAATCGGCTCGACAGAATCAGCTCTTTCAGGTCGCTGTTCCTTTAACTGAGCTGCGCCAAG